>CAIQLG010000186.1 GCA_903872565.1 uncultured Lentisphaerota bacterium
AATCGAAATGGAGACATTTATTATGAGCACATATCAGGTAAATACGACTGTAAAACCGGATGGAAGCATCTTTTTCCCCATGAAATGGAAAAACATGGCCAACCACGAGGTCAAAATAATAATATTTGATGTGGAGAAAAAACAGAAAGCCATAGCCGGATGCAGAGGTATTCTTAAAAGTGAAGGGATTTCGACTTCGGAATACTTCAGATTAAAAAAAGAAGACAAGAAGCTGGAAATATGAAAATGTTTTTCGTGTTGGATGCCTGTGCTTTAATTGCCTTCCTAAACGATGAGCCAGGGGCTGAAAAGGTTGAACACCTACTGCGACTGTCCGCTACGGAGGATACCCAGCTTGTCATGCACAAGATAAATCTGCTTGAAATCTATTATGACACCTATAGGGCCAAGGGGAAAGATGTCGCAGATGAAATGCTCAAGGCAGTAAGGCGACTGCCAATTATTGTAGATGACTCTCTTGACGATAATATATTTTTTGAATCCGCAAGACTTAAAGCCACATACAAAATATCCCTCGCTGATTCAATTGCTCTGGCATTGTCTGTAACAAGAAAGGCATCAATTGTTACCGCCGATCATCACGAATTCGACAAAATCGAAAAGAAAGAAAAAATATTGTTCGAATGGATCAGATGATAGACATTATGTTTTTTGTGCTCCATGTGCTTTTTCGTGGCAAAGAATTTTCTTCCGGGTGTCTTAGAATTCAGAAGTCAGAAGACAGTAGTCAGAATAATACCAAAACAAAAGAGAATATAACAGAGAAGTGTCTGAATTATTTTCATTCTGATTTCCCTGGCCGATTCCGAGACGGAACGGCTCGGACAGGCTGACTCCTGAATCCTGATTTCATGCATCTCTAACTTGCAGAGGTCGGATTACGGAGCACAGATTACGGATTACAGACCCCAGATTACCGACCCCAGATTACACATGCCTCCTGACTTTTCTTATTGTCAAATCATAGGAACGCCCCCGATGCCACCACATGCGGGAGTCCTTGGGGTGGGGGTGGGCTTTCTACCATAGAACGTCAATGCCTGGGTATTTGCGAATGTTTTTGTCGGAAGTCACAACGGCAAGCCTGTGAGCCAATGCAGTGGCGACAATAATGCGATCAAATGGGTCACGATGGATTTCAGGCAACAAGGCCGCATCAGCGGCGATAGATGCCGAAATGGGCAATTCCCTGACACCATGTAATCTTAAGGCCATGGAAAACCACAGCTTGGGATGCATCGGTAATTCAATTCCTTTATTTTTCGTCTTCAAGGCAATCTCAAAAGCAGATATTGCCGAAACGAAAATACAGCCGACATTATCAGAAATAGCATCATGTGCAATTGGTGTCATTGCTTCCGGAGTTTGGACGAGCCATATTAAGGCGCAGGTGTCCAATATAATCATTTGCAATCCTCCGGCCAATCGTCATCAGAAACTGGGGCGGTGAGATCGCATTTAATTTTGACTCCCATAATTTCGGGATGTCTTGCGAATGGATCTGTTTCATATTCCGCTGCCGGACAGATATAAGCTATGGATTTTCCATGATCGGCAATACAAATCCTTTCATGCTGGGTAACAACCCTGTCGAGTAATAATCCAAGGGACTTTTTTGCATCAGAAAGAGTTGTGGCAATCATCTAGTGACCTCTTTATTATTATAGATATCTTACAAATATGGGGATTGTGACTTCCCATAAGCAACAAATGATAAGATTTTTGCTTTTTATGACGAATAATATATACCTGGAGAATTGAAAATTCAAGTAGAAAAACACAATATCCAACTTGTCTGCATTTCCACAGGCAGATCATGAATCAAGTCGTGGACTTTGCTTTTTTGTGCCTCATGTGCTTTTTCGTGGCAAAGAATTCCCTTCCGTGTGGAAATAGAATTCAGACGACAGGAGACAGTAGTCAGAATAATCCCAAAATAAAAGAGGATATAACAGAGAAGTGTCTGAATCAAGCATGAGTTTTTCTCACAGAGACACAGAGTCCACTGAGGTTAAGGGAATGGTGAATGGAATGTTTCATAACACAAAGAACAAAATCAAAGAACTTGACTTTGTTTTTGTGTCAGGAAACATTAACCATTTACTCGACGAGTAAAGATTTCCGCAGACGGAAATTCACCATTTTCTGGATAAACGCCGTGATCCCTGTGACGCTGTGAGAGATAATCTTTTTTCGTATATTCTGTGTGTTCCGTGCGATCTTTGCGTCGTAGCGAGAAAACTTCTTCTATTATTTTGTGACTTATGTGTTTTTTCGTGGCAAAGAAT
>CAIQLG010000187.1 GCA_903872565.1 uncultured Lentisphaerota bacterium
TCGTTTCCTCGCAGAGTACTCAGCTTTTACAGATAGATCTAATGTTGCGATAATTTTCTAGAGCAGCTTGCGTGACAACCCGATTTTTTGACACGAATTCCACCAATTTTCACGAATTTTAATTGCTGAGTATTTTTATGGGAAGATTTGCGAATAACTTATAAAGTTCTTTGCCGGGTGAAAGATAGAAATGCAAAGCTTGTGGTTTTGCATTTCTGCCTTTCAACCGGCGTTTGCGGCAAAGAGCCGCACGCAAATTTCATTCGTGAAAATTTGTGCAATTCGTGTCTGTAAATATTATATTATTCCTTGTGTGCCCAGTGAGAGAATCAATAGAGAAATATATCCGTGCAGATACAACTCGCGATGCATTATTGTTAGCCGCCTCTGGCGGCCAAGATCCGCTTAAATACCGCTTTGAGCGGTTCACGAATTCAAGCCTCCTGCTGTGCCGGAGGTATCTGACTATTTGGGAGACAGGATATTTATTCCCGTTCATTCATCAGGATGACTTGTAGATTTGTCCCAGTATGGTAATTTCTGAAATATTATATTTTCAGAAGTAATGGAATGATTGTTTGCGATTTTAAAATATAGCAATATGAGAAAAACAGAGATGAAAATTTTTATACGATGTCCGAACTGGGTCGGTGACGTGGTAATGGCGACTCCTGTCTTTAAATGCATCAGGCAGAATTTCCCGGACGCACATATTACGGCAGGCATAAGGAAGTATGCATACGGTGTAATCGAAGACGGCCCCTGGTTCGACTCTGTTCTTTTCTGCGAGGACAAAACACTGGGGGGATTTTACAGGACTTGCATGGATGTCAGGTCAAGGCGCTTCGACAAGGCCGTGTTGCTCACAAATTCCGACCGGGCTTTTCTGATTGCTTTTCTTGGTGGCATCAGGGAAATCTATGGCTATAAAAGAAATCTTCAGAAATTTTTCATCAAACAGGGACCGGTACCTGAAATTGAAAACGAGAAGATCAAGGCCATTCCTATGACTGACTATTACATCGAGATATGCAGAAAAATGAATCTGGAACTGCCACCCGTGCCGACTCCTGAACTTTTCGTGAGAAAGGAGCTGGAAGTCAAAGCGGCGGAAATTCTAAAAAAACATGGGATAAGCGATGGAGATCTTGTCATAGGAATCAACCCTGGAGCGAAATTTGGATCTTCAAAATGCTGGCCGGTTGAATATTTTGCGAAATTCGCAGATATGGCATCGGAGAGACTTGGTGCGAAAATAATTGTCTTCGGTGGCCCCGGCGAAGCTGAAATCACAGGCAGGATTGAGGCGCTCTCGAAAGGAATTACAATAAATACTGCGAAGGACAATGCAGGGCTGGGGCTTTCGCTCCTCAAGGCAATGATAAAGAAGTGCCGGCTATTGGTGACAAACGACACAGGACCAAGGCATTATGCAACGGCGTTCGGGATTTATTCCATTGTACTTATGGGATCGACAGATCCGCGTTTTGTGGAATACGGGCTTGAGCTGATGAGCGTTATAAGGAAAGATCTGGAATGTTCCCCGTGCCAACAGAAGATATGCCCGACTGGCACCCATGAATGCATGACGTCCATCATGCCGGAAATGGTCTTTGATGAGATGGTTGAAGTCCTGAACAAAGATTCCTGGGTAAATATTCACTGAACTATGTCCGTCCAGTGAATATTTATTCTGTTATAAATTCCCTTATCGCCTGCCAGAATTGTCCGTATGTGCCTACCGAATTATGGTCCGCACCCTCGATGACAAGCATTTCCTTTTCCCCGGCCCATTCGCCAAAGAGCCTCTTGGAGTTTTCATTGGGAATAAGCGCGTCCTCCTTTGCCAGGATGAAAAGACATTTTTCCTTTGCCTTGGATGCGTAGCTGAAAGAGTCGAAACGATGTCTCAGCACTAAGGAGACTGGGAGGTATGGATAGCATTTGCGGGCTATGTTTAGCAGGCTGTCGAAGGGAGTGATCAAAACAACCTTTTCGGCATCCCTGTTTGCTGCGACATAGCAGGCGACTCCCGATCCGATGCTCCTGCCTATGAGAATGATTTGCTTGTATTTTCCGCGCTGGAGATCGAAAATGTGCAGGGCGTCCTTGAAGAATTCCGCTTCGCCAGGGCTTCCCGTGCTTTTGCCGTAACCCCGGTAATTAACCATAAGTGCTGAGAAATTGCTGAAGCTGGAATAGTCCCCGAGCGTGTATGAAAGTTCCTCGGCATTTCCACCGTAATAAATTATTAGCTTGTCCTTGCCGGGATTAAGCAACCATCCGTGCAGTGTGGCACCGTCGTTGGAGAAAGTCACCTCAAATTCTTTGAAAGGTGCGACATGTTCGGCGTTTTCATCAAGGGGGTGCGGAAAGAATATCATGTTTCTCTGCCAGGAATAGAGGCATCCGAGAAACGCGACAGAAACAAGTAATATCAGGAGAATATTTATTATCATTCGGAAAATCTTTTTCTTCATTATTGATTAGCCGGGCTAAAAATAAGTTAGGAATAACTAGATAACATATCTTCCAGTTGCAGGTTTTCAAACAACCACGGAAAATGTTCCCGTTTTTGGTGGGAATAGAGTTGGCAGACGTTAAACTGAGCAGAGAAGTAGGCCAAGTCTCGATGAGACTTGGCATGTCTGGTTTCATCGAAACCAGACCTACTTTTGCGAATTACGCGTCCTTGTGCGAAGCCAGCCCCCTTAATCAATCCGGGCACAATAGCTTAACGATTGCAATTTGCAGTTGCGGGAACGCTGTAATGCATTATATTCTGTGGAGTGAAAAATATTATTTGACAGAGGATTATGAATATAAAATCGAGACAGAAAATTCTGGGAAAATGTTCCGGCATTGTAATAAAGGTTGGGACAAGGCTGCTGACTGACACCGCAATCATACGTCCGTTGATCTGGCAGATTGCAAAAATAAAGGAGAAAACTCCCCGGGTACTTCTCGTGTCCTCCGGAGCGGTCGGGCTCGGGATGAAGACTGTCGGGCTCTCGAAACGCCCCTCCAAGCTTTCCGAAATCCAGGCGCTTGCTGCGATAGGGCAGGGGGTTTTGATGTCCCAATACGAGGCCGAATGTACGAAGCATGGATTCCACGCGGGGCAGCTTTTGCTCACAGCATCTGACATCAACGACAGGGAGCGCCACCTAAATGTGGCTAACTGCATAAACTCATTGTGGTCGAACAACATACTCCCGATAATCAACGAGAACGACTCTGTTTCGGTTGACGAGCTTAAATTCGGTGACAACGACTGCCTCGCGGCGCTTATCTCCGTGATGATAAAGACGGAACTCACGATAATCCTGACAACTGTTGACGGCCTTCACATGCGGGAGGGCGGAAAACTAGGGAAAAGAATTTCATTTGTGAATTCGATTGACGAGGAAATTACTGGAATGGCGACAAGCACCGACGACAAAAATTTCTCGATTGGTGGCATGGCCTCGAAAATCCGTGCCGCTGAAATCGTGACATCCGCCGGGGAATATCTCTGGATCGCCAACGGCAAAGATCCTGAAATCCTGGCAAAAATATTTAGCGGAGAGGACGTCGGAACGCTTTTCGCTCCACCTTCCGATAAACAGATGCAGTCGAAAAAGCGCTGGCTCAGCTTCTTTTCCAAGCCGTCAGGGAAAATATTAGTTGATGCCGGTGCTGTCAAGGCGCTGACCGAGAGGGGGAAGAGCCTTCTTCCTTCGGGCGTGAAATCTGTGTCGGGAACATTTTTAAGAGGGGACACGGTCTCGATCTGCTGTGAAAACGGAAAGATCATCGGAAAAGGTCTGGTGAATTACAGCTCAGAGGAAACCACTAAAATTTCAGGCAGGAAGTCTTCGGAAATCTTTGGGACGATTGGATATGAGGGAGACGAGGAAATTATCCACAGAAACAATCTTGTAATTATATGATATATGGCAATTGAATTCCCATATATCATATAATATTGTAATGTCATGATTAAGCGTGAAATACAAGATGAATTGATGACTTGTGCCCGGGAATATCCGGTCGTGACCATTATGGGACCACGTCAGGCGGGTAAAACAACCCTTTCAAAGGCAGCGTTTCCTAACTTGCCTTATGTTTCTCTGGAGCAACCTGTTGTCCGTCAACAGTTCAATGATGATCCGTTAGGTTTTATCCATCGTTATTCAAATGGCGCGATTTTCGACGAGGCACAACATGTTCCGGAACTATTTTCCTACCTGCAGACACACGTTGATGAGAATTTGACTCCAGGACGTTTCATTCTTACAGGGTCTCAAAATTTTGGCTTATCGCAGCATATTTCCCAGAGTCTTGCAGGGCGAACCTCTGTCTTGGAATTGCTGCCATTCAGCAAGAATGAGCTTGAAGAAGGGGGATTTCTTAAGGATGAACTGGATGAGACTCTTTGGACAGGGGCATATCCGCCCATTCATGATCGACACTTGCGTCCTAGCAACTGGTTTGCCAATTATGTCTCTACTTACATAGAGCGGGATGTCCGTCAACTGACAGTAGTTCAGGACCTGGATGCGTTTGCACGTTTTGTCCGACTATCGGCCGGACATGCCGGGCAGTTAATAAACACATCTCAACTCGGAACTGCCTGCGGGGTTTCACACAAGACAATTAAACATTGGTTGAGTATCCTTCAAGCCAGCTATATCGCATGCCTCCTCCCGCCATACTACAACAATTTCCATAAACGTATCATACGTACTCCTAAGCTTTATTTTTATGACAGCGGGCTGCTTTGTTATCTGCTTGGCATTCAGGAGCCCGCACAACTTTATGCGCATCCTTTTCGTGGAGCGATTTTCGAGAATTGGGTATTTGCGGAAATCGCAAAACTTCTTCGCGTCAAAGGGCTGCATGGCAATGTCTATTTCTGGCGGACTCACGGATGCCAGGAAGTGGATTTTATTATTGAACAAGGTGGGAAAACCATTGCCGTTGAAGTCAAGTCAGGCATGACCGTCCGCCCTCAGATGCTGAAATCTCTCTTAAACACCCTGCACGACTGGCCTTCAAAAAACAATGTCCCTGTTCTTGTATATGGAGGTGTTGAAAGCTATGACTTGAACGGGACCAAGATACTGCCCTGGAGACAAATCAATAAGTTGTTCGAGATAAAAGCTCCATGTAAATAGCTTTTACTTGAAAGGGGTCTGACCCCTTTAATTAGTTATAATAACCTTATGATTAATGACATATATATAATAGATTAGAGAAAAATGACTCTTAGAAGAAATTCTATAGGCTTGAGAATCTTCTCTAATTAATTTATCGAACGTAGATGATTTGCCATGAGTTTGTGACTTGTCAGAAACAAGAATGGTTATCACTCAATCCACCGCAATTGCTGTTTTAGCATATGCGAACCGAAAATGTGCCAAATATGATATTCGTTTGTGCCAATACCGTTTCCTGCGACATCTCCCCTGTTTTCACGCCAGGACATAACAACCAATGGAAAGATGGCGTAGTAACGATCATTCTGTCCTTTTGCCCGCCACGACTGGTACTCCTCCCAAGAGGGAAAGCCATTGTAGTATTTCAGCATTGGTTCCCAGCCCCCGTCCCTTTCGAGTTCATCCTTGTGGCCGCCATAAAACACCTTCTGCTTCTCATAGAAGCGCAACAGCTCTGCCTTGTGCGCAACCTTTACAGACCCTCACACCGAAAATACACGTGGCTACATAGCAAGTGACGAATACGAATACCGCCAACACAGTAAGCCAAAGATCCCTTCGTTGTGCTGACAGTTTTTTTTTCATCCTGATACCTTGTTATTAGTCTTCGTGTCCATGCTTACTACGGCTCGACATGCAACCATCCCGAAATGCAAGTGCATATTGACGCTTATGTGACACTCGCATATGTACATGAAACCTAATATGCGGATAGGCCGGAATCAAATTTATAGACACTAATTTCACGAATTCACAAGAATTTAATTCTTGAATATGTTTAGACAAATAGTTTTGCCTATATGGAATAGTTGATTGAAAAATTATGAAAGGCGACAATTTTAAGTTGCTATATCATTAGTAGAATCTTAATTTGCGGCTTGCATCTGAGAACAAGGGAAATGAGGAACCTGAAGAAATGACTAAGAAAAAAATCACGATGGAGGAGATGAAAAATTCTCTTATTGCGATGTGCGAGAGAGCGAAAATCGCCGCGCATCAGCTTTCTCTGCTTAATTCGCATGTGAAAAATGAATCCATCGAGGGGATGGCGGAGGCACTTGAGAGAGACTCCCAGGAAATAATCGAGGCGAATCAGAAAGACTTGAAATCTGGAGCGAAGAAAGGGCTTTCCGCTGCAATGCTCGACAGGCTAGAAGTCACAGAAAAAAGGATAAGGGCGATGGCGGATGGACTGCGGCTGGTCGCGTCTCTCGAAGATCCAGTAGGCAGGAATCTTTCCACGACTAACCGTCCCAATGGCTTGGTAATCAACAAGATATCTGTTCCAATAGGAGTAATATGCATAATCTACGAATCGCGTCCCAATGTAACCGCCGATTCTGCCGGACTCTGTGTCAAGGCGGGCAATGCGGTTATCCTAAGGGGCGGTAGCGAATCAATCCACACCAATACGGCAATCGCGCATATCTTGAACAGGGCTGGGATACGGTCGGGGCTCCCGGAAGGGTGCATCCAGCTTGTCCCCTGGATTGACAGGAAGGCCGTGGACATGCTTCTGAAAATGGACAGCTATATTGACCTGGTGATACCGCGGGGTGGCGAGAGCCTTATCCGGACCGTTGTAGTGCAGTCAACAATTCCTGTGATAAAACATTACAAGGGAGTATGCCACACATTCATTGATGAAAAATGCAATCTTGACATGGCCGCAAAAATTGTCATAAACGCGAAATGTCAGCGACCCGGTGTATGCAACGCGATGGAGACACTGCTGATTCACCAGAATATTGCACCACGTTTTGCCGGGATGATAGGCAAAATGTTGATTGGAAAAGGTGTAGAGCTTAGAAGCGACCCGGCATTTCAAAAATATGTGCCGTCCGCGAAACTCGCATCCGAGGAAGATTGGTCTGCAGAATATCTCGATCTGGTGCTTTCGGTGAAGATTGTCCCAGATCTCCAGTCTGCAATCGAACATATAAATTCCTACGGTTCAAAGCACAGTGATGCGATAGTGACAGACATCAGGGAGAATGCCGACAGATTCCTGAAGGAGGTTGACTCCTCCACCGTATATGTCAATGCGTCCACGAGATTCACCGATGGCGGAGAATTTGGGATGGGCGCGGAGATTGGCATAAGCACAGACAAGCTTCATGCGCGTGGTCCGATGGGGCTTCAGGAGCTTACAATCTACAAATATGTCGTGTATGGCAGTGGTCAATGCAGGGAATGACAAGGGGGAAGAGCTAAGGGGCAAGAGCAGAAAACTGAAGTCGGAGGTCCGTGGTCCGTAATCCGTGGTCTGTGATTGTCCGTGTGAAGGCTGGGTTTAAGAGCATAAGACAATATAGCCCTGAATGGGCGGAATAATGAATGCGGCTTGTGAACCTCAATGAAAATAAATTCAGATATTGTAAATAAAAATTTTTCGCGGGCGGCATCAACATACGACAGCTATGCAGGGATTCAGAGAGTAACTGCAGGCAGACTCCTCTTGCTGATCAAGGATGAATACCGGGGCATTGCCACTCCTGGAAGAGTTTTCGAGGCCGGGTGCGGAACCGGGTTTCTCACCGGTGGTCTTTTGGAATTTTTTCCTTCTGCAAATTTCGCAGTCACTGACATTTCAGGAAAAATGCTTGACCTCTGCAAGAGCAAGTATTTGCAACTTATCAGCAGGAAAGCGATTGCTGCGGAATTCAAGGTTGTCGACATGAACGGTGCGATTGACTTTACCACCATTGATTTGTTTGCAAGTTCTCTAACCTTCCAGTGGATCGAGGATCAGGAGGCGCTGATGAATAAAATATGTAGGGCACTTTCTCCGGGTGGAGTCCTGGTGTTTTCAACTCTCGGAAAAGGTACCTTTGAAAATGTCAGAAAAACTTTCCTTAAGCTTGGAATTTCATATCCCGGGCCGGAACTGTTCTCGGAATGCGAAATCCGCAAAAACTGTTCAGCGTTTGCGGATTGCAAGATTCATTCTGGGACAGTGACACAGGATTTCAGTTCGGCAAAGTCTTTTTTCAGCGGCCTCCAGAAAATCGGTTCCGTGAATGCCACAGGGAACAGAATCAGTTCCTCAGATCTGAAAAAAGTCATGAAGGCGCTTGGGGTTGGCACGCTTACGGCAAGATATGAAGTCCTTTACTGCGTTTGCAAAAAATAATTTTAGTCTTTCCGCGCCGGCAAAATATGTGGTAGATTTTCAGCTGTTCCTATATCAGATCTCTGCTGTTGAATCTTATAGATGCGAATGTGAGGAATATCACTGTGACCGATGCCGAATAAAGGATCATGAAGATCTGCACCACTCCGGTCAGTTTCATGGGAATCATGAAATAGTAGAAATTGGGAAAGAAATAGTATATCGCCATGATGGGTGATTTGAATGCCAGGCTTTCGGGAAGCATTTCCATGAGAATAGGCACTGCGCAAAACATGAAGCATGAAAATATATATATCACTGAAAGTATCATCGCAGTTACTTCGGAGGTGAAGCACGAGATCATCACAGTGATCGCCACAAACGGGAAAATCGCATATATCAGGGAAAGCTGCCGGAAGAGTAGTGCCAACGGATAGATATTCCCCTTCTCCACAATATGTGAAATTGTCATGGAAAGGGAAGATACCAGGAAAAAGCTCGCGCATATCGCAATGATTCCAAGGTATTTCCCAATAAGATATTCCAGCCTGCTGACTGGCTTGCCGAGTATCAGCATGATCATCTTGGAATCAATGTCCTTGGGAATGTCGGATGCACCCGTAAAAATTCCAATCAGAACGGAAAGCACAGTGACAATCAGAAAGCCGGTCAGAAGCGGCTGTTCAGTTCCGGCTATCGGAATCTGCGCCATGAATAATTCCTCCTGGAAGTTGAAAACATCCATTCCGGACACACAGTACCCAAGAACCATGCCAAAGATATACAGTAGAGAGAAGGCTGGCTCCTTTACCCGTAGGAATGTCAATTCTGCGACGCCCGCTATCTTGCTGTTCATTTTTTTACACCTTTATCTTTCGCCTTAAGGGGATCCTCGATGGGGGGAAGATCGGAACATTCCTTCCGCTTTTTATCGAGAACAGGCAGCAAATCGGCCTTCTCGAGATTCAGGGCCAGGTCGTAAAGGTACTCATAAAGGGACGAATAGTCTTTGAAATCGGCCTTGAAATCCAGAAGTGGTTGCATGTATTCAAATTGTATGTCAGCACTTTTCTTCCTGGCTTTCAAGGCTGAAACCCCTATGCTCCAGGCATTGTATCTGCCTTGAGGCGAAAGTTTTGCAATGAATTTGCGATACTCGGCCAAGGTGACGGTTCTTGGAGAGGTCTCGTTCAGAAGCAGGGAGGAAAAGGCCTGGACTGATTCGGGGAGATCTGGATGTTCATTGACTATCTCAGAAAATATCTCATTTTTCTTCTGTTCATTGCCTTGATAAAGAGAGATCGCCATTGTTGTAAGTATCTGCACGCGCTCACCATCAGTTTTGGCATTCATCAGAGAATCCTGAAACGATGCGTAGTCTATCTCCTTCTTTACTCCATCTCTTATGTTTGCTGGTAGCTTGTTTATAACGGTTTCAATCTTCATCTTGTCCTTGTCTATGAGCGAGACGGCGGCACGCCGAAGAAACGCCTCGGAATAGAAATAGACAAAAAAGAAGCATGAAATCAGGATAAGAATTTTTTTCTGCCGCTTTTCCATGTCTTTTTAATCAAGATAAAATTAAAAGGGCGCCTGCGGGAGATCCCAGCAGGCGCCTGTTACACTATCAATATTATTTATGCTCCGCCTGCTCCATCTTCTTGGGAGGAATCGCATCTGTACCGCAATTCGAACAGAATCTGCCTTTCACGACAAGTGAACACTTCGGGCAAAGGCCATATATCTGGACAGTTGCTCCACAGGAACTGCAAAACTTCTCCCCCGGTCCGAACGAGAAAATGCATTTGTCACAGAGGTGTCTTCCCTTGAACATTTCACTCCTGACCAATGAGATTGTGTCAATCACATCCTTGTTCTCCGATTCCGACTGTTTAGCCGACTGCATCAGAGAAAGGATCATTTCCTCATAGTTGAGAGTGTTAAAATTTTCACTTCCAATGGAGGAATAAATCGGGGCTGGCGCCGATCCCAGCATCGAACTTCTCTTCTGTGTATCTTGCCACTCGTCGAAAAGTGCTATGATTCTCGCCTGTTTGTCGCTGGTCACAGGAATTACGACTTTCTTGCTGAAAGTATAGCTGCCGTCATTTTTTCTTTCTTTCGCCTTCACATATATGAGCTGCGACATGACGTGCCTTTCAGTTCCTGCGGATCTGCTCACTGCCACCTTGAGATATTTTTCCGCTCTGCTGAGAGTCTTGCTCGTCTCCTTGTCCGGGAAGTGATGGGTAAGGACATATCCAGCATAGAATGGGATTTTCCAGTTGGAGGAAAGACCCTTGTCGTTGAATCCTATTTCAAGTATTTCCAGTGCCTTTTCCGGTTCCTCGACCGAGAGCATCAAAGCTCCAATCTCGTATGCCTTGAAAAAGCTGGGATCATTCGCGATGATGGCTCTCAGTTTCTTGCATATTACCGGGGATGTCTCCTTGTTTACTGATTTGATGGAGCCAGCATAATTAATGAAGAGCATCCATTGTACGTCGGAAGCGAATTTGTTGAAACCTGCACAGGTGGTGGAAAATGCCTTCCCCTTCATCGCAGTCTTCGCCTCGTTGCTGTTAAGCTGTTTGGCAATGAATCCGCCTATCATAAAGGAGATCAGCATTACCATTACATGAGCTACCAATCTTCTGTTCATTATTCTATTCTCCCGAAATAATTATTTAAGATCCTTTTGGCTGAAAATCATACTTGCGATCGATGTGGAAAAAATCGCAAATACAAGCCCCCACAGGATCACCAGGGAAAAATAGCTCCACGCAACTGGAACACCATAGGAAGCCTCGGCTCTTATGTTGTAGAGATTGAGATCCGGAAGAATTCCACCGTACACGTACTGAAGATTGGAAAGCTTTGTCACCGAGAACGAGAACCATATCGCTACGGCCGTAAAGAGAGGGGCAAGATTTTCCGGTATCAGCACCGAAATGAGAAGAGCTATCGCGCACATCGGAATGACGCTGGCCATTACGAGGAGCTGCGCCTGGAACATTGCCACATTGACATCATTGAAGAAACTGTTGAAGACAAAAAGATAACCAATCGTTATAAGCCCAGTTATCACAAGCCCAGCAACGATCATGCCGACGAGCTTGCCGACAAGATACTGGGTTCTGCCAAGAGGCTTTGAAAGAAGCGTTGAGGCCACACCTTCCCTGAGTTCCTTGGGAATCTCGAAACTGATCGAGATCGCGGTTATCACCGCCGCTATTGTGTTCAGGAGCAGCGCAACGTCAACCATAAGTTCCCTGTGGCAATCCAGAGACAGGACGCTATAGTTGTAGGCGCTTGCAATTAGGATGAGGACACAGAGAATCAGGAAGTACACTGATTTCATCCTCAGAATTCTTTGCCAGGTGCTACTGGCGATTGTCATGATTTCTGACATTTGAGACCTCCACTTTTGCTTTAAGATTAAGAAATTTAAAAACTAAAACGGCTTAACTTACTGTATTCCTGATGAATTTTCAACCTTTCTAAAGAAAAATTCTTCAAGACTTTCTCTGGTTGGGGTGATCGCAATGGCTCCGGGAGACTTTTCCAGAGCTGAATTAATCAGGGATTCCGCTTGGTTGTTGTTTTGAAAAACCAGTTCCCATCCTCCGTTCGGCAGTTTTATTGTACCGGACGCGTGCTCCATGAGCTCCTTGGCAATCTCGTCGCGTCCAGGATTTATATGTGCTCTGATTCCAGTTACGGAAAGAAGCTCGTCAATCCTGCCGGAGCAAAGCAGTATCCCCTTGTTGAGGATACCTATGCGATCACAGATCTTTTCGACATCCGAAAGTATGTGGCTTGAAAAGAAAACAGTCGTACCCTTGTCCTTCTGGCTTGTAATAATGTCCTTCAAATCCTGACGCCCATGTGGGTCGAGTCCGACGAGCGGTTCGTCCAGGACAAGAAGCTTGGGATTGTTGAGTATCGCCTGTGCTATCCCTATGCGCTGTATCATACCGCGTGAAAAGCCTCCAACTTTCGACTTGGCGTGCTTCTCCATTTTCACAATGCACAGAACCTCATATATCTTCTTTCTCCTTTCAGATGGAGGGATCTTGAGAAGTTTCGCGCAAATGTTCAGAAAGTCATAGGCGGAAAGATAGGAACTGAACGCCGGGCAGTCAGGAAGAAATCCGAGCATCTTCTTGACCTCCATGTCGTCTGGAGACCTGCCAAAAACCTTCACACTGCCTTCGGTCGGACGGATGAGATCCATCACAAGTTTTATTGTGGTCGTCTTCCCCGCCCCGTTGGGGCCGAGAAATCCGAACACTGATCCTTCCGGAATCTTTATTGTCAGACGGGAAAGCGCTGGCTCATTTCTCTTCCAAAAAAGAAAACCATAATATTTGGTAAGTTCTTCGGTTTCTATTATATTTGTCATTTATTTTAAGTTTTTCCGTTGAAAAATATAAACACGATACTAAATTCTTTCACTAATTTAGCCTGTTAATGAAACTAAGCCAGCAACAATGCAATAAATATTTGACAATTATTTAAAGGGAAAAAGATGGAAAAAGAAAAAAAGACACTGGTGATCGAGAAATTTGGAAGAAGAGCCGGAGATACGGGTTCGCCGGAGGTTCAGGTCGCGCTCCTCACAGAGAAGATCAATGAGATTTCAGGACACCTGAAACTCCACAAGAAAGACAACAGTTCACGCAGGGGACTCCTCGCTATGGTGAATCTGAGAAGACGGCTTCTCAACTATCTGAGCAGGGAAAACTTCAAAAGATATGTAAGTCTGACGGAAGAACTCAAAATTCGCCGCAAATAAATATAATCACATTAAGACATCAACATCTAAGAACGGTTCTTTCCGCGAGATTGAGGGGGAAGTTCAAGCGTGTCCGTTTCTCATCCGCAGCCTGCACCGTCGAAATCTAAAAACTGGAGCTTTATGCTAATGGAAGAAAAAAAAGTTACGATTGACATCGGAAAAGGCAAAACCGTCGAAATCTCGACAGGAAAACTCGCGAATCTCGCAAACGGATCGGTAATTATAAGCCAGGGTGAGACCGTCCTGCTCGCCGCAGCATGCTCGGCTGAAGCCAAGGAATTTTCTGACTTCCTCCCCCTTCAGGTAGACTACAGGGAAAAATACAGCGCGGCGGGAAGATTTCCCGGCGGATACATCAAGAGAGAAGGCAGGCCCACAGAAAAAGAAATCCTCACCTGCAGGATGACCGACCGGCCAGTAAGACCTCTATTTCCGGACGGATTCTACGACGAAATACAGATCCAGGTTCTTCTTCTGAGCTCCGACATGTCCAACCAGCCTGATGTTCTTAGTGTTCTTGGCGCATCTGCTGCTCTGACACTTTCGGATCTGCCATTCCAGGGGCCCATCGGAGCGTTGAGAGTGGGATTTGTGGACGGCGAATTCGTCGCCAACCCTACAAACGAAGAAATGGAAAACAGCAGCCTCGATCTCGTCTACGCCGGGCTTCCGGACAAAGTCATAATGATCGAGGGCGATGCAAAGGAGTGCACCGAGGAGTTTCTGAGGGATGCAATGGATTTTGCAAACGGAGTTGTTAAAAAACAGGTCAGCGCCCAGATCGAACTCGCCAAGATGGCGGGGAAATCAAAAAAGACACCCAAGCTGCACTTGGTTCCGGATGACATAATGTTGGCTCTTTCCTCTTCGTGCTGTGCAGATATCGAAAAGGTCTGTTTCATCCCCGAAAAGGAGAAAAGGCAGAACGCCCTCGATCAAATCCTGAAACTTGCACTGGAAAAACTCACACCGGAATTCGGGGCTAAATATGGACAGTTTACTGAAATGTCAAGCGCAGGATTCAACAAGCTAGTCGAGAAGAATATCAGGAATAAAATAATTAATGAAAACAAGAGGATAGATGGGAGAAAGCATGACGAGATAAGGCCGCTCTCGGCCGAAATCTCCGTGCTCCCCCGCGTCCACGGAAGCGGCTTGTTCTCAAGAGGAGAGACACAGGCTCTCGTAATCGTTACGCTCGGCGCCGGAAGCGATGCGCAGGAAAGCGATCCGATCACCGGAGGCCCGACCGAAAAGAAATTCTTCCTTCATTACAACTTCCCCAACTTCAGCGTCGGAGAAGTAGGCAGGATATCTGGTCCGGGAAGAAGAGAGATAGGACACGGTAACCTTGCCGAAAGATCCCTCAAATATGTGATGCCTGAGGAATATCCCTACACCGTCAGATGCATATCCGAAATAATGGCATCCAACGGCTCGACATCCATGGCCAGCGTCTGTGGCGGTTCTCTCGCCCTGATGGATGCCGGCGTCCCGATCAAGGGCACCGTCGCTGGAATATCCTGCGGTCTTGTCTGCGAGGAAGGAAAACACGTCCTTCTGACCGACATTCTTGGAGCTGAAGACCACTTCGGCGACATGGATTTCAAGGTCTGTGGCACCACCAGTGGAATAACCGGATTCCAGCTCGATCTTAAAATCGCGGGAATTCCGCTTCAGCTGCTCTATGATGCAATGCTCCGCAACCGCGTCGCGAGAATGAAAATCATCGAGTTCATGAATCAGACCATACCCGCCCCGAAAGCCGAAGTAAGCCAATACGCGCCCCGCATCTCCACCGTCAAGATAAACAGGGACAAGATCGGCGCCCTCATCGGACCTGGAGGAAGTAATATCAAGGCTATAACAGAGTCCACAGGCGCTCAGATTGACATCGAGGACGATGGAACTGTCAACATCTTCGCCATCAACAAGGAAGCGATGGATATGGCGCTCGAAGCTGTCAATGCGATAACAGCCGATGTCGAGATTGGAACGATATACAGGGCCAAGGTCATAGGGTTGAAGGATTTCGGCGCGATTGTCGAACTCATCCCAGGCAAGGAAGGCCTACTGCACATATCCGAAATGGCCAACTACAGAGTCAACAAGGTCACAGACATCTGCAAGGAAGGCGACATCGTCACGGTCAAAGTAATGGGTGTTGACGACAGGGGAAAAATAAAACTGAGCAGGAAAGCCGCGCTCGCCGAAATCGGGTGAAGACCGGCAGCCAATCTATGCCCGGCAGAAAAAAAGAAATACAGCTTGGCGGTGAAACCTCCGGATTGAAACGGAAAGTCGCGGAGGCTCTCACGAGTTTGAATGTTGTATTCCATGGAAATATAACTGGCACCCGCTCCGGCAGCCAATTCGCTTCAGATCTGCGAAATCTTCTGATTTCGCTCGATGGTGAGCTAGACTTGAAACCTGTCTCAGGACGCCTGTTCCTCCCTCCTGACTACAACACCGACTCAATTGACTGGATAAATGCCATTGTCATTTCCAGCACCGGCGGAAATTTCTTCCGGAGCCTTCTCCATAACATCAGGAATTCGCCTGGCTGGCTTCCGGCAGGCAGTTTGAATCTGCACATGAAAAACTTCCATGTCGCGCATATTGCGAGACTTGCGATCAACATGGAAATGCTGGTCAATTGCTACATCTCAATGCTGGAAAAAGGACGGCAGAGCGAATTCGGCGAACTCTCGAGGCTCGCCCCCAGCGCCACCGAATTCTTCTCCACAGGTTTTTCCGCCGATCAGATGGAGTCGAAAATATCACGAGAACTCGACATCTTCTCGCCAGAGGACGAAGAACTCGGAAGCGAAAGGGCATATAAATTCTCCATCGTGAAATTCCTTCCCGCCCCGATGGGACAGATCAGGCCGACAACGGAATTTTTCGGATACAGTGACATAAGGGATAAATTCAGGAGATATTTCACCAAATTCGTAGCGGAAAACGAAAACGTTCCACTGCTCATAAGCAGTCTGCCGGGACTCGGCAAAACTCATTTCACAATCTCATATTCTCTTGATCAACAGGACATCACGCTGATACTCTGCAAGCCGCACGACCTTGAAGAACCACTCGAAAATCTGATAGGACGGCTCGAAAAAAAAGCCCCAAGAAAATTCGTCCTCTTCTTCGACGACATAGATCCGAAGAAAATAGACTGGTACTACTTCCGGACAAATGTCGGGGGAACGTTCATGCTGCCACGCAACATCACGGTCGCAATAGCTTCAAACTACGAGTTCCCGGCAAACATAATCAGCAGGGGCAGAGGAATTATATTTCCCCTGTTCGACGAGATAAGATGCCAGGAAATGATACATGACTTCTTGGTATCGCTCGGCATGAGAAATCCCTCCAAGGAGCTCGTGTCCGTCATAGCCGCCGACTATCTCGAGGAATACGGACAGCATGTCTTCGATGAGCTTAGCCCGAGGACACTCGTGAGATATCTCGAAAGATACAACAGCAGTACCGAGAAAAGAAAAAAGACGCTCGAAATGTCAAAGCAGAAGGTCATTCCCGTGCCAGATTCAGCCTGCTTCTATGATGCCAATCAGAAAGTCATAGAAAGACTCGCGAAATCACTATGATCATATTCGACGATGAATATTTTATGAAGAGGGCGCTCGTCTTGGCCAGGCAGGCCTCCGACGAGGGCGAAGTGCCGGTCGGTGCCGTCGCCGTCATGCATGACTCCATCATCGCCTCCGCATACAACCAGGTTGAGAAACTCAAGGATGCGACCGCGCATGCCGAGATCATTTTGCTCACCAAGGTCTCCGCCGCGATCGGCGACTGGCGCCTGAACGATGTCACCATATATGTCACAAAGGAACCCTGTCCCATGTGCGCAGGAGCAATTCTCAACTCGAGGATCAAAAGGGTTGTTTTCGGGATGTGTGATCCGAAGTTTGGCGGCGCAGGCGGAGCAATAAACATTTTTGCTATTCCTGACACGACAGAGGTTGTTGTGAACGGTGGACTGCTCGAGGAAGAAGCAAAGGAGATAATGCAGGCTTTCTTCAAAGAAAAACGAACTGTGAGACGAAAGGAAAAAGTTTTGGATGAATGAATGGCAAAATCAAAATTGTGACTCTATATTTTTGCACGGAAATCATGCTAGACGAGCTGATGGATTAAGGAAATCTGAAACATGAAATTCGGCGACAAACTTCCCAAAATCATATGTTCCCTGATGCTGGTCACAATCATCTGCGTCTTTTTCGTGTCAGCCATCAGAGAAAATGTCGGCCTGATATTTCCGCAGGACGAAAATAGTTTCCGAAAAAGTGACATCCCCGCATGGAAGGATGCAGTGGATTCCGGAAAATCTGGAGCGGCAATCCTTCTGGCGGAAAGAATTGTCGGAGTCGATAATGACGAACCAGAAGTCCCCGATCCGGACTATATCAGGGTTGCAAACGGATATGAAATGAGCAGTTCCATCCTGACGTCCCCCCTTGGCAACTATGACTTTCTCCGCTGGCAGGATGCACTTGCGATAGATAAAATTATCAGGGGTGACCTGAAATCCTCTGGTAACCCGTCTGAAATTCTCAAATTCCTATGTGAAAAAGTAAAATACAGGAAGACAGAAGACGGGAAAAAAATGCCATTCACGATTTCCGAAATCTTTTCGCGCGGATATGGCAATGCGCACGAAATTGCGAGACTCGCGTCCGAACTTCTCTTCAATGCCGGTTTCGATACTGCCGTGGTCTCGAGATTGACTCCTGAAGGCACATTTCTCGACATCATCGTCGAGGCGAGGAAAGGGGAAAAAGTCATTTCTTTCGATCCGCTCTCCGGCCTTGTCATGGAAGACGTTACAGCTTCTCAGATGAGGAGTTCCACTGGCAGTCTCCATTTGCCAGGATCGATCAATCTGCTCTACGACATTCCATCCGAATACCAGGACTACCGCGCACCGGACCGGAAGCTCGGAGAGGCGCTATCGAAAGATCTCTTCCATGGACGGATCATCTTTGGGGCGGATCCACGTACGAGGATTGAAAAATATCTCCTGCACTTCCCGGATGGAAAAATCAACGGAGAAATCACCTACTGGCGCTATCCGTTCCACATCCTGCGTTCCTGTCCAGATTTCCCTAAAGATTGGCTGCTTCCAGAAAAAACTGGACACACAAAGGAACTCCCCTCACAGTAAATCTGAAATTCAGAGTTACTGATCCGCTGAAAATAATAATGTCTCAAAATTCCACCCCTAGGGGGAATTTTCATTCAGATTTCCAGCCTGCAACCCTTTTTTAGCCACAACCTCCTTTTCCACATCTCCAGCGCTATTGAGGCTACGAGTCAGGAAATCAGAAATTATTCCGAAAAAATATCTTTTACTAATTGATTGTTCCTGTTTTTAAGTTAAAAGTTAGTAGATTCCCGAAAAACAATTATTAAGAAACCGGAGTTTTTATAATATGAAAAAAGGCAAAATCAGAAGCGAGTCATACAAAGCTGCAGGCGTTGACATAGATCTGGCGCACAGCCTCCTTAACAAAGTCAAGAAGAAAATGGCCTGTGCCACAAGGCCGGAAATGCTCGCACCAATAGGCGGGTTCGGAGGACTATTCCGCATAGACCTGAAAAAATACAAGAACCCAGTCCTGGTCAGCAGCATTGACGGCGTAGGAACAAAACTGATAGTCGCCACACTCATGAACAAATTCTACACCATCGGATTCGACATCGTCAACCACTGTGTCAACGACATCGCCGTGCAGGGGGCCGAACCACTTTATTTCATGGACTACATTGGCATAGGAAAATTGAGGAACCCTCTCTACGAACAGATTCTGACAGGCATTTCCGACGCCTGCATTAATGCAGGGTGTGCATTGCTCGGTGGCGAAACCGCCGAAATGCCCGGAATGTACGGGGATGACTTCGACCTCGTGGGCGTGATAACTGGAATCGTCGAAAAAGACAGGATAATCACTGGCAAGTCCATCAAACCCGAGATGGTCGCGATAGGTCTGGCATCGAGCGGACTCCATACCAACGGATACAGCCTCGCCCGGCATATCCTTTTCGAGATGATGGGATTCTCCCACGACACCGAACTCAAGGAACTCGGCGGAACTATCGGAGACGCTCTTCTTAACCCACATATAAGCTATTGGCCCGCAATAAGTTGCATAATGGAAAACAAGGTCAGGATTCACGGGATGGCGCACATAACAGGCGGAGGTCTCTATGACAATGTCCCGAGAATTCTTCCCGAGGGAATTGGTGCGGTCTTCAAAAAAGGAGTTTTGCCCGTGCCGCCAATAATCAACCTCATAGTCGAGGAGGGAAACATTTCCGAGAGAGAGTCATACCGCGTCTTCAATATGGGCATCGGAATGGTGATTTTCGTGGATGCGAAATTCGCAGACAAGGCGCTGAAATTGTGCCAGTCAAAGGGCTTCGTCGCCGGGATCATCGGCAAAACTGTCAAATCAAAAACCCCCGTTGAAATCATTTGATATAAATATTTTCCGAATATCAAAACTCTGATCAAGTTCATCGCATAGGGAATTGTATTTTGGAGGGATGGCTGAATGGTTGGAAATCTGTAGCCACGGCCACCTGTCCTACGAAGCCTTGGCATAGTAGGATGTTGGCCGTGTAGTCGCCTCCACTATGGAGGCGGCCACATTAGTTCCGGCATCAGCCTGCTAAGTTCAAAAACTTATAAGAGAATCATCCCCTGAAGAATCGTTTCGCCTTTTCCAGGAAACCCTCCATTATGGGATGGCATCCTGGTGTTTTTCCAGATGAGTCTGAATAGCTCTTGAGAAGTTCCTTCTGTTCACTAGAAAGATTTTTCGGGACTTCGATGAAGATCTTTATATGCTGGTCGCCCCTCTGCCCACCCTTGAGGGATGGGACACCTTTTCCGCGCAACCTCAGTATCGTCCCGTTTTGCGTCCCTTCCGGAACTTTCATCTTTTGCTTGCCGGTTATTGTTGGCACCTCCACTATCCCGCCTAGGGCGGCCGTGGGAAAGTCAATGGGGACATCGCATAGGATGTCCTGTCCGTCCCGCTGGAAAAAGTCGTGAGGCCTCTGATGGATATACACATACAGGTCGCCTGGTGCGCCTCCCCTGAGGCCGCCTTCTCCTTCCCCCGAAACCCGAAGCCGTGAACCAGTATCAACGCCGGGTGGAATATGCAGTTTAAGAATTTTCTCGGAGGTAATCCGCCCTTGCCCTGAACATTTTCCGCATGGTTTTTCTATGACTTGCCCGCTTCCTCTGCAGGATGGACACGTCTGTCTTATGCTGAAGAATCCCTGCGATATCCCGATCTGCCCGCTCCCTCCGCATCTTGAACAAGATTTTTTGCCAGTTCCGGGCTCACAGCCATTGCCTTTGCATGCGGAACAAGTCTCAAGTCTGGGTATCTTAATAGTCTTGTCAGTCCCGAAAATGGCATCCTCGAGATCTATCTCTATGTCGAATCTAAGATCCGAACCTTCTATTGGAGCATTGGGATTTCTTCTGTGATGACCTCCTCCAAACAGCTCGTCGAACATTCCACCACCGAAAAACTGCTCGAAAACGTCTCCAAGATCCCCTTGATGATGCTTGTAGAAGTCGTTCATGTTGAATCCGCCTCTTCCGAAGGATCCTTTTAGACCGTCGTGCCCGAACTGGTCGTAGGTCTTGCGCTTTTCCGCATCGTTGAGCACCTCGTACGCTTCCGATGCCTCCTTGAATTTCTCTTCGGATTCCTTGTTCCCCTGATTCCTGTCAGGGTGATATTTCATGGCAAGCTTCCTGTACGCCTTTTTTATTTCGTCCAGAGGAGCATCTTTTTTTACGCCGAGGATGTCGTAATAGTCTCTTTTCTCAGGCATTTGCGTCCTCTTGCTGATCGTTGTTCACGGTGTATGGGGCAGGAGATTCCTCCGCAGGCTTTTCGGTTCCGGAGCTGACAATCACGGATGAGGGTCTCAGTAGCCTGTCTCCAAGCATATATCCGCAGCGCCATTGCGATATCACCTTGCCTTCCTCGACATTGGCAGACGCTTCCTTGCCGATGGCCTCGTGCAGATTGGGGTCAAAACTCTTGCCTGTGGCTTCAATTACTTCAATCCCAAGATCGTCCAGGGCTTTCTGGAATTCCAGAAGAATTAATTTCATCCCATCGAAGAGAACTTTGAATTCCGGAGTTTTTTCTGCAGCCGCAACAGCGAGCCTGAAATGGTCGAAGACCGACAGGACGGGGAAAACTGTGTCGATCTTTGTGTTGAATCTCGCCTCTGCGATGTCCTTGTGTGTCCTTTTCCTGTAATTGTCGAATTCAGCCCTGAGCCTGAGATACTTGTCTTCCCATTCGCTTATCTTGCTCTGAAGTTCCTTGGCTGGATCCGGCGCAATTTCCGGCGTGGCTCCCTGCATTGCCTGTGCTGTGGGATTTTCCTGGTCCGGAGGTGGGCTTCCTGCCTTGGAAGATTTTTCCTTGTCCGGACTGTTCTCCTTAGTGTTCTCCGATGTTTCACCCGAGTGGGATTTACTTTTCTTTTTGAACATATGAAAAAGTCCTTTTGTTTGATAAATTAGTTTGTATCTTGGTTGAAACTGGCACCCCGTCCTCTGGACGGAACCAGAATCCTTCAGAAGAGGCTGAAAAATATAGTGGGATAAACTATTTTTTCAATTGCGAATTCCGTGATTCGTCTATTTTTCGTACTGCGCCAGAGTTTAATGGTGGAGGGCCACGCTCCGTCGTGGCCGTAGGCGGACGCGACAGAGCGCGTCCCTCCAGTAATGCCAATTTGCCGAAAAAGACGCGTTACTTTTTTCCCTTAAGCTTGAGGAGTTCCTTTCTGAGTTCCGGCTGGTCCGGGGCATTCTCCAGTGATTTCTCCCATACCGCTTTCGCCTCTTCGATCCGCCCAAGGTTTGCGAGCAGGGCTCCGAGATTGTAATATGCCTGGATGTGTTTCTTATGCAGTGAGATTGCGTATCTGAGATCGTGTTCCGCCTCTTCAAATCTCCCAAGCCTTGCGAGATAGGTTCCCCTGTTCGCCCAGGCTGTCGCGTATCTCGGATATATTCCTATGGCCTTGTCACAGGCTGATACTGCTTCCTCCAAGTTCCCGATTGTCTCCAGCTGTATCGCAAGATTGTTCCAGATTTTGGCGCTTGAGGGTGCCGTCTTTATTCCCGCGACTGCCAGGCTCATCTCTGAATTCCAGTCCTTTATCCGGACAAAGCTTCTTGCCGCGCAGGCCGAAATCAGCAGGGCAATAATGATGAAAACCGGAATTTTTGATTTGAACCTGCGGAATAGATCCATCAAAATGCAGGAGAATAGAAGAATGATCCACAGACTCGGAAGATATATAAGTCTTTCTGCGAAAATGGTTCCCGCTGAAACAATAAAATTTCCAGCCGGAAGGATGCATATGAGATAGGTGCACCAGAAAAAGATTATTTTCCTTTTCATGCGTGGAATGAATTTTGCGAGGAGGAAAGGCAGAAAGATGAAAAGTGCCAATGTCACAATGGCTCCCGGATCGGCGAATGAGACCGAAGGCCGGATCTGGGCGAAGGAATAGTCGTGGGATAATGTGTCAGGCCACAGGAGAAGTTTAATCGCATTACCCTGTATCCTGAGCGCGGAGACGAACCTGAGGGCAGGGGAGACCACTGCGATAGGATTGTCAATCCCTGGTTCGAAATTGTCCTTTGCCGGCAGGAAGGTCCCGAGCACAATCAGCCTGCTCGCGAAATAAATCGCCAGCACCAGGACATATATCCAGCAATAGCGGAGTTTTCGGAGTGTGGCGGCGAAATTCTTGAACGGCGATGTCCCCAGTCTCCCGAGGTAGAGGTCCATCATGATGCAGACGGGAAGGAAAACAACCGCGTGCTCCTTTGACCAGCAGGATAGAAGAAATGCTGTCGCAGCAGGAATCAGATAGAATCTGGATCTGCCAGCCCTGATGTGAAAGAGAAGTCCCGCCATGAAAAAGAAAGCGCAGAGTAGCTCTCCTCTTCCAAATGCCGGCGCTACTGCTTCGCTGTGTATGGGATGCACTGCAAAAATGAGTGCCGCTACCACTGCGGCGGCCTTGCCAGCCATCAGTCTCCTCGCGAGAAGATATGCAAGGATGCAGACGCCGATGTGAAGGATGATGTTGACCAGCCTGAACCCTGCGGATTTCAGCCCGTGGACTTTGACGTTGACCCAATATGTCAGGATTGTGACAGGCCTGTAGAGCCCCTGTTGCCGACTCTCCTTCCAGAATGACCTGTTCCAGCATTGCAGAGGATTGGTTTCCGCCGTGTAGAAAGGATCCGTCACGATCAGCGGAATGTCGTCGAACACGAAATCGCCGTTGACTGACTCGAAGTAGGGGACAAGCGTGCAGATCGTTATCAGGATGAAGATGTGCCAGCCCTTGATTTTCCTCAGCAAGTAGGATTCATTTTGGATTTCATATGTCATTTTTATGCTTTTCCCCCCCTTGAGAACTCCCGGATCACAAAGATGAGAATGACACAGAGGACGAATACACTCTCGCCGAGAAGATCAAAATGCTTCATGTCGGGGAAAAAGCCTCCCATGTCGCTTATCCTCGATAAAACGGATGGAATGAAAAACAACATGTAAATCAAATATGTGGATAGAAAATTGCCGAGAGCAAATTTTTCGCGGGATCGTCTATGGTAGAAAAAATCATAGACCAGACATAGAGGAATAAGAATTATGCCGTCCTCCTTGAACCAGAATGAGAAAAGAACGCAGAGCCCCGCCGCGAAATTCGCAAAAAAATGCCTCCTGGAGAATGTATGGAAATATAGCCCTGCGAAGACGAAGAGCGCGCAGAGCAATTCGGCCCTTCCGGAAGCCGACATGACCTCCTCTGTGTGAAGCAGATGCACTGCGTATATCGCAGCGGCGATGGCCGAAAGCGCGATCCAGCCGTATTTCTTCACGATAAAAGTGCGGTTCAAAGTTTTTTTAGCTTGGCTCATCTCAAATAAGTCTTTCCCTTATTGCTTGTAGTAGGCGAATTTATACGCCGTTATTTCTCGAACGCGCAATAAATTGCGCTACTACAAACAAATATTCTTATCCAAATATGTCAAGTTTCTCGAGGTAGGCCGGTGTCTCGCCGAGACCCGGCATGTCTGGCTTCATCGAAGCCAGACCTACTTTTGCGAATCACGCATGACATGTCTGCCGATGTAGGCCGGCGTCTCGCCGAGACCCGGCATGTCTGGCTTCGGCGAAGCCAGACCTACTTTTGCGAATCACGCCAACTAAGCTTCCAGTTCCTTTTTCCGTGCCCTGAGTTTTATCAGAGACTTCAAATATTCGGAAATCACCTTGAAGCCCATTTTGCTTTCCCCGGCGCTTCTCTTCCTGAAGCGGATGCCTTTTTCCGCGAATTTCGCACCGGGATAAACGCACTTGAGAGTGAAAAACACCTCGAGAAGTATCTTGAAGCCGCGAGGATCGAGTTTCCCCCTGATTTTTTCATATGCAGATTTTCTGATCGCGAAGAACCCCGACATCGGATCGCTGATCTTTATTCCGAGAATAATTCTTGCCATCGAGTTCGCCGTGAAACTCATAAGTCTCCTGGAAAGCGGCCAGCCACCCTCGATGCTTCCACCATCGGAAAATCGCGTTCCCAGCACGATGTCGCATGTTTCGGCGAGTTCAAATATCCCAGGAAGGCAGGTTTCGTCGTGCTGTAGATCTGCGTCCATGACCGCCATCACATCTCCACCGGCGTTCTCGAAACCTTCTACGATGCTCTGGCTTAGGCCGGGATCCTTCATCCTCCGTATGACCTTCACCCTCGGATCCCGTGCGAATTGCTCCGACGCGATCTTCCAGGTACAGTCGGGTGAATTATCATCTATTACGATGATCTCATATTTGGAGCCCGGGATTTTGCTCTCGAAGATATCGAAAAGTCTTCTTACAAGGACACAGACATTGTCCTTTTCATTGTACGTAGGAACAAGAATTGAATAGGAACTCATGATTATTATATCCCAATATAAATTTGTGAACGAATAAGATAGTGCCCAAAGTGTTTATTTTCCAGAGGGGGTGGGAACTTATTTCATGTAGTAGGCCGGTGTCTCGACCTGTCCCTCATAGTCACACGAATGTGGGACGGCGTGGGATGAGACCCGGCATGTCTGGCTTTGTCAAAGCCAGACCTACTTTTGGGAACTACGCGGGACAAGTCTGCCGTAGTAGGCCGGTGTCTCGATGAGACCCGGCGTGTCTGGCTTTGTCAAAGCCAGACCTACTTTTGGGAACTACGCGGGACAAGTCTGCCGTAGTAGGCCGGCGTCTCGATGAGACCCGGCGTGTCTGGCTTTGTCAAAGCCAGACCTACTTTTGGGAACTACGCGGGACAAGTCTGCCGTAGTAGGCCGGCGTCTCGATGAGACCCGGCGTGTCCGGCTTCATCGAAGCCAGACCTACTTTTGCGAATCACGCATGACATGTCTGCCGATGTAGGCCGGCGTCTCGCCGAGACCCGGCATGTCTGGCTTCGGCGAAGCCAGACCTACTTTTGCGAA
>CAIQLG010000188.1 GCA_903872565.1 uncultured Lentisphaerota bacterium
AAATAATTTAAACAGGTGATTATGTGCATGAAGTGACATCGGAATGTTTTTTTCTGGAAAATGGATGAAGAAAAGTAGGCGGTGTGATGAAAAGTTTTTTTTGTAATCACAAAAAAAGGCTTTTCGAGCACCGTCTAGTTAAGGGACAAAAGAGACACGAGGGACGCTGGGTATGACCAAGGTCCGTATCAGGTAATCCGTGGAACGCACTCTGTCCCCTTGTAAACTTCCTCAGAAGGGAAGCTCGGTGTCCTTGGCGCGGGGTTCAGTATCTTCAGGCTTTTTTACCCGTCCCGGACTTTTCGCT
The DNA here is from genome assembly GCA_903872565.1 of uncultured Lentisphaerota bacterium. GTDB lineage: Bacteria > Verrucomicrobiota > Lentisphaeria > Victivallales > GWF2-50-93 > CAIQLG01. Next base: position 308 of record CAIQLG010000188.1, read on the forward strand.
TTCACCGGTTTATCCGCAGTTTTTTCCTGTCCGAACTCCGTCCATTTCGGATCATCGGATTCGCCTCCGACCAGAATTTCGATCTTTTTTTCAAGCTCCTTGAGTTTTTTCCCGCACAGTGAAGAGAGCTTGCTTCCTTCCTCGAAATATTTCATCATTTCCTCAAGGGGAAGCTTTCCGCTCTCCATCTTTTCGACCACGGCTTCAAGCCTCTCGAGAGCTTTTTCAAAAGTCAATCCATCGGGGAGACTGCAAGTTTCAGTTTTATCGTTCAATTTCAGATTCCCTTCCATAGTGATTTGATTTTGATGAAACAAAGAGTAACTTATTCGGAAAATTAATAATTGGCAATATATATCATGAAGAATAGTTTTCTATTTTTAAAAAATCTCTTTTCGTTTTTTTCTATTCTTTTTCCCGCACTTATGATTCTTGTTTCAGGATGCGGGAAAAAAGAAGTCCCTCTTAAACCTCAAGGGAAACCAGAAACTCCACAGCAAACAGTCACATCCTCCGAAAACAGCAGGGCTAATGTTTCCAACGATGACAACGGTGCAGAGGACGAAATGCCGGTCTTCAAAATGCACAACAACGAAGAGTTGAAAGTACAGAAGGTTGAGGATGACAGGAGCAACATCCAGGTACGCAAAAGGGAAGAGAGTGAGACGAAAATAAAAGATGACACGACACCCGCCGACAGCCTTGCAGGACAGCTCGGAGTGTCCGACAAGGTCGTCACATGGAAGCCAAAATGGTTCTTCGAGGGTGCTGGCGGTCCCAGACTGCCAGTCTGTACTCTCTCCGAAGACGGGAGCGTTTTCTTGATTGTGGAGAGGACCGGCAAGAGCAGCAATGGCCCCAACGGAAGCAGGATTCTGCTCTACAACACATACAGCTGGGAGATTATCGGATTACACGAGTTTCCCGAAGATAAAATCTCTTTCGTGAAACTTATTCCGAACACGTTGCTCGCCGCTGTGTTTTCCGAAAAACAGGAAAGTTCAAACAAGTCCGCCAAACTTTCAGTGTTCAACCTGAAAAGCGGCGGAGAGGTTTTAAAGTATGACTCGATAAAGGATAAAATCACAGATATGGCCTCATGGGGAGATAAACTGCTCCTCAAAACTTCAGGAAAAACTCCGGAAATCATCTGTTTGCCAATTGACAAGGACCGCGGTGAGACATTAAAGGCTGCCTCTGAAAATTCCGGCGGTGTTTTCACCATTCTCGACAGTTCAACTGCGGCACTCGCAGGTGAGAGAGCCATCGAGATTTTCGATGCAGGCCTCAAGATTGTTTCGAAAATCCAATGCTCCTACGAGAAGGGCTACTGCCCTGAGAATGCCGCATTCTGCGGAGAAAATGACAAGATCGCCGTCTCCGCATATATGGGGAAAGCCTATTTCTTCAACAACGGGAAAGTTTCGGAAATCTGCAATTCTTCCGGCAGAATCCTTGAGTTCAACGGAGTTGGCCTTATCCTCGAAAAATATGTGGCAAATCGTGTGGTATTGATGGAAATCCCCTCCCTGCAAGAAAAATTTTCGGTAAATCCGTCCGACTCGAAACCTGGAACCAGGGGATATCCCGTCTTTTTCCGCGAAGTAAAACACCTTGGCAAATATCTCGCATTCGATTCATCTGGAAACCTTTACGTCATGAAGCAACCAATGAAAAACAAGAAATGGAAAAAGGAAATAATATTCCAAGCCAAGTGAACACCATGAGAAACAAGTGCCTGTAAACAAAAAACAGCTCCAGATCATAAGAAGGGAAAACAAATGCTAGAAAATAAGAATGAAAATGGCGATGCCGCAGGCTGCGGATGCGAGAAATCCGTCTGCATGGAAAATCCCCCAAATTCTTTCATACTGGTGATTTTCGGTGCGTCGGGCGACCTCACGTACAGGAAGCTAATCCCATCCATATTCAGCCTGTTCCAGAAGGATATGCTGCCTTCCGATTTCCACATAGTCGGATGTGCCAGAACCCCCATGGACGATTTGGGCTTCCGGAAGAAAGTGGCCGAGTCCATAAGGAGCAAGTATAAAAGCATACCAGCCAAGATGATAGAGGTCTTCAATCAGAACGTGCATTACGTTTCCGGCGCCTACGACTCGCCAGAAATGTTCTCCGCACTCTCAGCCAGGCTTGATTCATTGGACACCCAGTATCCGACCCCCCCGGGAAGAATATACTATCTCGCACTGCCAGCCTCGGTCTATACCGATGTGATAGAACAGCTTTCCAATGCCGGTCTCGTGTCGGAAAAACGCGACGGAGCATCTCCATACAGGAGAGTCATAATCGAAAAACCTTTCGGATACGACTTGGAAAGCGCCAGAAGCATCGAGCGCCAGATGAAAAACCATCTCGCGGAAAAACAGATCTACAGGATTGACCATTATCTCGGCAAGGACACAGTGCAGAATATACTTATGCTGAGATTCGCAAACATGATTTTCGAGCCGCTATGGAACAACAAATACATTGACTTCGTTCAGATCACTGTCGCCGAAAGCATCGGAATCGAGCACCGCGCAGGATATTTCGACAAGGCGGGACTATTGAGGGACATTTTCCAGAACCACATGCTCGAGATGCTCTCGCTCGTCGCAATGGAGCCGCCCGCATCTTTCGACGCGGACAGTGTCAGGGATGAGAAAGCCAAACTTCTACGCTCCATAAAGCGATACAAGCCGGAGGATGTTTCCGCCAACTTTATCAGAGGACAATATACCCAGGGAATTCAAAATGGCGAAAAGATATGTTCGTATGTCGAGGAGGACGGAGTCCCGCAAACTTCGACCACAGAAACTTTTGTGGCCGCCAAGACTTTCATAAACAACTGGCGCTGGAACGGGGTGCCATTCTACCTTAGAGCCGGAAAAAGGCTGAAAAGAAGAGTAAGCGAGATAGCTGTCACTTTCAAGAAAATTCCGCATTCGATTTTCAACCCTCTCCAGCCGGAGGACCTGCACCAGAATATGCTCGTCCTGAATGTCCAGCCGGAGGAGGGATTCGCCCTCAACATCCAGGCGAAAAAACCGGGAGCAAAGCTGTGCATGGGCGATCTGCCTATGGATTTCTTCTACCGGGACATATTCAAGGACGAACCACCGGAAGCATATGAAAGGCTCCTGCTCGACTGCATGGCCGGCGACTCCACTCTCTTCATCAGAAACGACACGATTGACCTTTCATGGTCCCTCCTCACTCCCATATTGGAGGCATGGGGGGAGAATGGCTCTGGTGCCGGAAAACTGTGCTCGTACCCAGCAGGCAGCTGGGGACCTAAGGAAGCTTTTTCGTTGATCGAGGCAGACAACAGGAAATGGCGCGAACCGTAAGAGTTTATTAGGTTATAAGTCATAGGTCGGAGGTCCGCCTTCGCAATGCCTACGGCGTGGTGTGCGGAGGTCGGGCCACGGATTACAAATTACGGATCATGGTCTTTGGTGTCCCTTGCGTTCTATTGTCCATCATGTCCCTTATCTTTCAAGGTGTTTAGAATGTGAAACTTAAACTGGTAATTTTAGCGCTCTTCTTCCTCCTCGCTCCTGCCAGGTCAGACGACACCACAGTGATGTTCTACAATCTGTGCAACTATTTCGTTGATGGCGACTACGGGGGAAATCCCAAGGCGGAATTCTCCAAAAATGCAATAGTTAAAATGATAAAAGATGCCGACCCCGACATACTAGTCGTGACAGAAATGGGTTCTGTAGAATCCCTCAGGGATCTTATGGCACAGCTCACTCAGGCTGGCTGCAAATACACGTTCGCTAAAATCTGCAATGCCTATGACAAGAACCGGCATCTCGCACTCATATCCAAGAACGAACCTGAAACTTTCGAGTGCAAAAAAGATCTCTCCTACAAGATAAAACCCAAGGACAAACCAGACTCTCCCCCAGAGGAATACCATGTCGAGAGGGGATTCCTGCACGCAGTCTTCAAATTTCCATCCGGATATTCACTGCATGTCGTCGGTGCCCATCTCAAATCAAAATTGCTCCACCCGAGATATAACCAGACGGACATGCGCAGATACGAGGCAAGGCTCCTGAAATATTTTGTCAACGAACTCCAGGAAAAGACCCCTGGCGCGAACATAATAGTATTTGGCGACATGAACGACTCAAGCGACAGCGATCCCATGGTCACACTGCGACTAGGAGGAAAACCCGAGAAAAAGCTCTACGACCTCAGACCTGTGGATGCAAGAAACGCTGTATGGACACACTGGTGGAACCAGGAGGACTCCTACGGCAGGATAGACTATGCTTACGCGAACTATGGCCTTCTCCCGGAAATAGTCTTCTCTAAAAATTGCATACCACACATCCCGGAACTTTGGATGTTCGCATCAGATCACAGACCCGTCAAAATCACATTGAAAACAGAGAATCAGCCACCACCAGATCAGAAAACCGTCGAAAAACTCTTCAACAATGAAATCTACCAAGGTGGCAGATGAACTCCCACCGCCAACTGAATTTAACCAGTCTTCGCCGTAACTTATGTAGCCGCCTCCATGCTGGAGGCGACGACACGGCCAACATGGCCGTGGCTACAAATTTCCAGCCATTCATCCATCCTGCCCAAAATACAATTCCCCATACGCTAAAGGTATTTGCCATCCTTCTGCAATTCCTAATTTTTGCGAATTTCGCAGCTACGCTCCAGGCTCAGGAGAAACCTAGGGAAATCTCGGTATGTTTCTATGATCTTGACAAGTTCACGAGCGAAGAAAGCCCGGAAAGGAAAACCCTTCTGGAACAGTTCATTAAAGGGATAAACCCGGACATACTCGTGCTTTCAGGCGTAAAAGACCTAAAAACATTTGCTGAAATAAAAAAGTTCCTTCCAGATGCGAAATTCGCAAAAATGATCGAGGCAGAAGACAAGGAAAGGCATATCGCAATCGTATCAAAAATTCAGCCGCAGGAGACAAAGGAGCTCACCGATTTGAAATACTCAATCAAGGATCTTGAACTGCCAGTGAAAAGAGGTTTTCTGCACTGTCTCTTCAAATCTGGAGAATACAGCTTCCATCTGATCGCCGCAGACTTGAAAAACCGCGACAAGGTGGAGGGGGCCAATCAGACGGACATGCGCAGATACGAGGCCAGGCTACTCAGATACTACGTCTCCGAAATAATCAAGGAGAACACAGAGAGCAATATAATGATTGCCGCAGACCTCAACGACACTTGTGGAATGGCACCCGTGAAGGAAGTATACAACAGAAGGTTCAACATAATCAAAAAACTATATGACATACGACCACTCGACTCACTCAATACCAGCTGGACTCACTGGAACAGTGGAAATGACGATTATGAGAGGATTGACTATCTCATCGCAACATCATCTCTTCTCCCGGAAATATCCAGGGAGAAAACCCGCATCTGCGAGAACAACAGCTGGGACAATATCTCCAGCCACAGACCTATCGTCGGCACGATAGTTTGCAAAGATCAGGAACGCTGGACGAAGGAAAAGCTGGACTCCATATATCCCAATGCCATCTATGAGGGGCCCGCCGGGCATTTCGAAGAGGACAAGACCATCGGGGATAAACCGAAGAGAAATCCGCCCACGAAGAATAAGGAATAAAAATATCTTTACGTACGCAATTCAACTTGGAGAAAAATAAAATGTTGAAGATCGGACTTAGCAGCTACAGTCTTTCAGGAGCGATCAATTCTGGAGAAATGGACATCCTCGGCGCCATCAAATGGATTTCGCAAAATGGCGGCGAGCACATGGAGCTATCGCCTGGCAACCTTGTCCTCGCCGGAAACGATGCCCTTGTAAAGGCAATCGTGAAGCAGGCCTCGGACTGCGGGATAGAGCTTTCCAGCTACACCATAGGGGCCAATTTTATCACCGAGACAGAGAAAGCCTTCCAAAACGAGATCAGACGGGTCAAGTCCGAGGTGGACATAGCCGCATCGCTTGGAGTGAAAAGAATGCGCCACGATGCGGGCTCCAGGCCTCCAGCCGAGGCGACAGTTGCCAATTTTGAAAAGGATTTGCCGAAGCTTGTCGAAGCCTGCCGGGCTGTCGCAGACCACGCCAGAAAATACGCCATTGTCACAAGCGTCGAAAACCACGGCTACCATGTGCAGGGAAGCGAGCGGGTCCAGCGCCTTGTCCTTGCCGTTGACCGTGAAAATTTCCGCACAACCGTGGACATAGGCAACTTCCTATGTGCAGACGAGGATCCCATCTCCGCCGTCAGTAACAACATCAAGCTGGCGTCAATGGTGCACTTCAAGGATTTCTACCGCAGACCGCCGCACAGCGATCTAGGCGAAGGCTGGTTTCCATCCAAGGCGGGATACTTTCTTCGTGGTTCCATCGTGGGACAAGGCGACATAGACATCCCGTCCATCGTCAAAATCATAAAGAGTTCGGGCTACAACGGTTTCGTGTCCATAGAGTTCGAGGGGATGGAGGACTGCAAGACCGGTTCAAGGATAGGTTTGCAAAACCTCAAGCGCTATTTCGACAAACTGTGATCGGAGTGGCGAAACTCGTTTCAGTAACTCCCATATTTCAAGGCGGCACTGTACATGGCGACCACATTCTCCGTAGGTGAATTGTCCTGCAGGGAATGTGTGGGCGCAAAACAGTATCCGCCGCCGGGCATCATGATGTCCAGGGTTTTGCGGCAGTAGGCCGTCACTTCGGGGACTGTTCCATAAGCCACTGGTCCTGCAGTACTTATACATCCGTGGAATGCGAGCCTGCCGCCAAATGTCTTCTTGAGATATTCTGGCGACATGTCCTTCGCCTCGGGCTGGAGAGTGTCAACGACATTGACTCCCATTTCGATG
>CAIQLG010000189.1 GCA_903872565.1 uncultured Lentisphaerota bacterium
AAGGAAAAATACTGAAAGGGGGTGATAATATGAGTAAAAAAGAATACAGTCCGGGCAATAAAGCTCCGACTTCCGGCCAGTATGGGATTATTGGACCCAGAGGAGGCGCAACAGGAATTGAAAGAACTGTTGTAAAAGGCGAGCCTTTGCCTCCTACAAAGAAGTCTGGACAAAGTTACGTCCTTGTGGACAAAACTAAAACCGGATAACACTCAATTCAAATGCACTACCATCTTGATAAAGGCAAGGATGGTAGTGCCATATTCCCCACAATCATAAAATATTTATCAAGAGATATTGTTCGTGCTGGAGTAGTTGGAATAAAGGGCTGGTCACAGTGTTGGCTTTTTTATTTCTATGTCAAGCTTAAAACTCAATTCTTCTGAGATAATTCGCGGTAAAGGAAAAGCGATATTTGAGTCTGGGGTAATCAATCGGGCAACCTCGTCCTGCCCCATTACGACTCGGAACCAGCGTTCTCGGTCCGACATGACCTTATACTGGCGCTCATCGGCGGTGCCGGACAAGTAGGGGACATAAATGAGAATCGTATTTCTACCTTCAGCCTTGCATCCAAGTCTGTCAACACGCCCGGTCCGCTGTTCGATGCTGCTTGGATTCCAATCGAGATCATGGTGAACGACATGGCGGCAGAAGCGCTGAAGATCCACACCTTCGCCCATAACTTGACTGCATACCAGAATGTCTGGGAAAAATGGTGTATTAAATGCCCGCATCAAACGAGCACGCGCTTCACGTGGTGTAGTTCCTGTTGCCACTTGGACATTGGCTAGGGTACCTGTGGCATCATCAGATTCCGAGTCTTCATCATCCCCTGTAATGCGTATGTTGCGTGTCCCAATATTTTTTGATGCTTCAAGATAAAGATTTCGTTCCTCGGTGGAACATTCCTCTGTGAGAAAATTTACAAATCCATCGCATTTCTTCCCCCAAGATATATCCGAGGCATCTTTGAAATCCAAGGTCATCCTGACCGCATCCTCCTCACTGATCGTTTCCCATTCAGCGATGGGGAAGCAACGAACTAAGGTTGTCGACACTCGCAGAAAACGACGCATCACATCAACAAGTATTTCGCAAAGTTCTGGAGACATGTTTGCCTTATGAATCGAGACGGCCCGGGTCTGAATGATATTGTTGAGTGCTGCGTCAAGGACTTGTCGGCCACGAGATTTTAGGTCATCGAAGAAATGCCGGCGGATTCGCAGTATCAATTTTTCTATGTTTTCTATTGTCGCTCCACGACCAGCTTTTCGCAAACGATCCTGTCCGTGCGACATAATTCTCCGCTCAATCTCTTTGCTTATATGTATGCGCAACGCTTTGCATGTGCGCCGGTAGAATGCAAAAACAAGAACCTTCTCGCCGAACTCCCACAGATCGACCACTCTTTGGACAGTAGAATGCACTTTGGGATGGAGCGCGCCACTGCAAGATTCAAGTGCACGATCGAATTCACCCAAGTACCAACTGCTATGGGAAAAATCCACAGATGCATTCGAAACCTCCGCATCTAGTTCGTCTTTCGCCGCATCGCGGTTCTTGCGAGTGAAACGGAAAGCCTCGTATGAGGAACTGAGAGCCTCCCCGAGCAAATCCTGACCGTAACTGGCCGCACTCCGGGCTGCAAGGAAAAATGGCAATAGCTGGCTTCCGGGGATCATAAGCCCGCCCAATAATTCCTTTCCTGCAATGGCTGCACCATCAATGCGTTGACGACGGACAATAGAAGTACCCTCCCATTTGATGTCCTTGTTGTGGCGCACGATCCAGGGACGCAGAGCCTTTTCCGTTATGTTCCGGGACTTTTTGGCGGCATCAAAGGCTTCAACGATGGAACGCTGATGGTTGTTAAGCGATTCTCGAGGTGCCATATAAAGCCGTCCCCACCAATCTTCAACAATGCTGTCGCAATCTTCCAGTCTTAAACGAGACCAACATTTTTGAAGTGCGATGGTAGTGCGCTGGCTTTCGTTGAGTAGATTGCGAAGCTCCAACAATTTCTGATGGAAACTGTCAGTGCTGCCAAGTTCATCCGGATTCCAGCGAACATCTCCAAATCTTTCCAAGACGTTTACCAGTTCATGGTGTCCTAACTGGAATGGGGTGGCAGTAAGAAATAGCATTCGGTCGAAAGCATTGGCCATTGCTCCGTCGCCAGTCCGCAAATCTTCCTCCGATTCCGGAGACTGAAGTTGCCGCGCAAGCAGGGTGCGGGGATTTTTAAGATGGTGTGCCTCGTCCATCACGAGCAGAGGCGATCTCCAGCGTGCCTGTGCGAGAAGTTTTTTCCAAAGTTCCTCCTCCACATTGCGCAATGTGTCGCGGGCGACTTTTAAACGGTCGGAAACACGTGTTTCTCCGCCACGAGCTCTCACGGGCATATCTTTAAGTGCATCAGCCAGATCTCCAAGTTCAATGTGTTCCATTGCTCGAATCACGGACTTTGGAACAGGATCATCCGCCAGCTGGCGATTTTCCCGGGTGTCTTTATTGTAAATCTCTTTCCATGAGCTTGGAAAGGCGTGCAATAACTTTTGCCATAGTTCCTCTCCCCAGTCATTGGCTCGTTCTTCCCCGAGAGCCCACAGCAACTCTGCAAGAAACCGGTGTATCTGCTGTTTTACCTGAATAAGACGTACAGCTCCGCCCCTTGCATGACGGCGAAGGCATTCTGCGATCAGTGCGAGGCGTACCCACTTGTCGCTCTGGGAACGTCCCATGGCACCCTGCGCAAGAAATATCATGTGGCAGCGCTCATGCCGCGGATCATCGAGCAGTTTCATAAGTTCAATGCTGTGCCGGGCGACTCCATAGCGAAGGGATGTCGCCGGAGTCGAATCTTTTCGGACTGCCATGTCCTTGTCTACAGGCTTGACATTGTCGAGATACAATTCACAAAAAGTATTCAGGTCCTGTTTCCACTTTTCAACAAGATTGGGGGGCACCATTATTACAACAGGACCTCGCGGGCTACGGACGGCCACGCTGTAGGCTATTGCAAGTGCGACAAATGTCTTGCCCATGCCAACTTCGTCGGCAAGGATGACGCCTGGGCTACCGCGCAACCGGCGCAGGATATCCTCCACCTCCTTGCGTTGACGCTTTTGGTCCGCTTCGGGCACACGTTTGTTCAGACGGACTCCAAGCGCCAGTTCAGGAGGCGGACTGTATATATCGGTCATCTTCGGCATCGCTCGACTATCCTTTCCATAAATTCTACCAGATCACCTGATATCCGGTCGCAATTCGGTCTAATTTTCTCTCTTATCTTGTCTGCCAATTCTGCAAGAAATGGCCTGAAAACTTTATAGAACTCGGATTTCTCCAGGGATCCGGATTCAGGCTGATAATCCACTTCGTGAAGGACAATCAGAAAATCCGAGAGTACAAGCAGAGCTTCGCCTGGCGCAACCACATTTTTAGCAAACTCGCAAAGTAGGCGGTCTGCAAGCGATTCAATTCCGATCAGCCCTCTCAGCCTCCACTCAAGCGCCTGCCTTCCCCATACAGGCCGTTGAAGGTTGGAACGCAGTTGAGCAAAGAGCCTGGCACGCTGGCGGATGCGATGGAGAAATGTGGAATAGAGGTCATAGCGACGCAGAGGGTCTAGGTCAACGGGAACGGCGGAGTCAAGATCGTAGTCGAAGAAGTCCGGCGGCTGTTGCTGTCGAGCCCATGCGCGAAACGCCGCGCCAGGATCAGATGCCGCCAGAATCAAAAGCATGTCGTCGGCAGTCATTTGTTCCAGCCTGGGCGGGGGTGGCAGGCCGCGGCTGTCCTCCACGTTTAGCGGAAGGAAAGCCTCATTATCGTCCCAGCGGACAAGCAGTTTGCATGGAGGCTGAACCGGTTCCCATGCAAACTCGACAATAGGTAGGCGTCCGGCATCAAACCACTTAGATGCAGACAAAAGCTCTTTGTTATCCTGTCCGCAGGCATTTATACACCATCCCTTTGGCAAATCTTCCGGAGCCAGGCGGAGAATGATACAGCGCTTGTCTCCGGCACGATATGTGGCCGATATGAATCCGGCGGGCAATGGACAGGTCTTATCATTTTCATCATCTTCCAGTTCTGGTATAGCTCCAATCCACTCCGCAGAGTCAGGATCTTTTACTTGTTGCATTTCAGGCCAGATTGACTCCAGATAGCCTATTTCCCGTCCGTGTTCAACGCGGCCAACTATTGTCAGGAGATTGGCCTCCGCATTCCTATATTGCCCCACCCCCATTCCGGCGCATGTGAAATTAGATGAACCGACCATCAGGGCGGAGTAGCTGTCGGAGATAAGTGCAATCATTTTGGCATGCCAGGGGCGACGGTTTTTGTCGCTGTCAAGATCAGGTAGCATTTTGATGATGACATTGGTCTGATAGTTACGTGGTATGATAATAAGGGATTTGGGAGCGGCTATTCGCGGCAATGCAGATGTGTCTTCATCACGAATCACAGGCACGCAAAAGGAAAGTTTGCGCGTTTGCCCTCTTGCCATAAGCTTGCAGAGCGAAACAGCGACACGGCCGGCATCATCATGTGTATCGAAGAATGGAGAGGCGATCAATGCCTGGCTCGGCGATCCTCCGCGCTTGCGACATAGTTGGACTGCCACTTCAAGACTGCTTCTGGCAGCAACATTTTCATCCGACGAAGGAAGGGTGAAGACCAGCTTTTGTCGAACAGATACTTGTTTGCGGCTGTCTCTCCATTCGGCCACCTGCTTTTCTATCCGATCAAGAAACTCCTTCGCCCTTTGAATTTCAGGTAGATTCTCTGATGCTCCGGGCACAAGTAGAAGCAATCCCCTAAGGAATGCAAGAGCGTCCTCCAGCATATCGGCATTGGCTTCATTGGGGAACATATCGACAGATGATGCGACTTCATAGTTGGTGCGGTAGCCAGGTTCGGTCAGGTTTGACGACGCCACTATTATTCGGACGCAACCGGTCCATGCGAGAAGGCTGAGCTTGGCGTGTTGCTTGCCACCACGGATGCGCACCGGAAGGACATCCCAGCGAAGCGAATGTTCCACTCCTGCCTGTGAGTAGTCCACCAGAACACCTGCGTAAACGCTACCAAGACGGCTCTCCCGCTCCAGCAGAAACGCCAGGTCTTCGCGGTTCGGTTCCGACTCGATCTCAAGAAACCGGGACAGGCACTGCTCGTCGAACAGGCCAGGATCGAAAGTGTATGTGGTTGCGATACATCCAACAGGATCTCCTGAACCTTTAGGTGGTCTCCAAAGGTCGAGCATAGCTCCGCGGGTTGATTTGTTCTTGCTCATAAAAGATCTCCCCGGAGATCTCCCCGGAAACGCCGGATAGGCCAGCCTCTGTATTCATGTAAGTAAAGTCCAGGCAGGATTTCGCGCCGAGGGACACGATAGGCGTGCCGGATGTAAATCCGGTTATTGCCCAAACGGTCGAACCAGGGGCGTTTGCCTTCGGTCGACTTGGCGCGCTGGATAGTTTCGTGATGAGTGCATAGCATCAGCGCACAGATTCCGGCATCCATTGGCTCGGCAAATGTTTCAAAGCGTTGGCTGAAAGTATTCTGAAGTGAAACATTGGGAGTGTTGACTTCGCCCAGCGCTCTGTGTGCAGACGCAAACTTCTTGTACAGATTTTGGACACTTTGCCTGAAATCCTTGTCGTCGGCTATTTGGGGAATGGAGAAGCCCTGTTCTTTCGAGCTGCCAGCAACAGCCCTCAAAACATCAAAAGCGTCCTGCATATTGCGTGAGAATGTTTCATAAGCCTTGATTGCTTCAAGGAGCTGACCATATTTCGGTTCCTTTTGCTTGAGTCGTTCATGCAGGAGTTCCTCGTTAAATTCATTGTACCCGAATCCTTCCTGCAGTTCCCAAATTGCCGGCAAAGCCCCGAGTCGGCGGTCGCTTTCGGCAAGAAGGAGATCGCACAGATAGCGCTTTTCCCTGCCCTTGGCACCTGAGGGTGCAAACGCCTGTGCAAGTTCATCCCACCCGCTGTTACCCCAGGAAGGTTTAGTGCGCGGTGGTTTTTCTCCAAGGCTCCGTTCAACCGCCGCAGACCAGCTGGAAATCCTTGATCGGGCACCTGCAAGGCCTGTAAATCCGAGTCCTCGTGCCCAAGCGTCGACCAGCGCTTCCGCATTCGGACCTGGTCCCATATGTACGTCAAGTATGCCCAAGTGTATAGCAAGCCGTTTATATACCCCGTTGAAACCGAAAATCCGTGGAGTCTTCAGATAGCTGCGTGCATCGAGATACCCATGCTGATCAAGTGCGCGCCGCGCTACCAGCGTTCCCGGCACTCCCCATACAGATGAGTCATCGCCCATTGAACGTATCAAAGCCTCCACGACCAGCCACTCCCATACGATGCAGGGGGAGGCATCTCGTTTTTGAGGATCATCGTCCAATCCTTCGGTCACAAGAGCGCCCACGGCCATAGCTGTGAGAAACCGTATCCTCTGCATGCGTTCCCGCACAGCCGGAACCAGTTGCATCGCCAGCTGGTCGGCAATCTGGTATAACCCGAGCGGGTCGAGAGTGCCTTCACTCGTACCGGGCGGATCGTAACTGGTCAGGAATGGAAATATTGTATTCAAATATTGCGCTCCGAAATTTATGGCCAATAAAAACAAAACTTATTATTTCTTGTCGAACATTTCACTTACTGGCATTTGTGATTTAGCCATTTTAACACTCCATTATTATTCGAAAATAACACTTACGATATCCATTCGTTTTTAATTTCGGCGAACTCATTGTCAGAGTGACAAATACGATACCATTCTTCAACCGGTTTTGGAATGGCTATTTTTTTATCCGTATAAAATACGTTAAGCCTGTAAGCAAGAGTCGCAGCGGCTTTACGTATTTCGAGTTTCTCGTCGAATGACAGTTCTGTTTCTTCGTTGGAGTAGTCGGTTTCAGCGGCTAATATTTGGATGGCTTTAAGGACATCCGCTTCAAAATGGGATTCGAAAATAGCAGGCTTGGAATTAAGAATACGCGCAACAATGTATATCGCTCTAGGAAGTGAAGGAGTTCGACGCCAAAGGACGTAATTCGCGAGAAGTGAAAGCGCTTGCGATATGTTAATTATATTTATATTTTTCAGGATAATGCTTGCCAGTGCCTTCAATGCATCATCAATTTTCGCTTTTGAGTTTGAAAGTAGGGTGTTGCTTATTCGATCAAAGAGTCCGTCTTTAGATTCCGGGAATATATGAAGGCATGCACTTTCTGCCTGTAAAGTCGGGATGTCGTGCTCGCTCATCTCGGAAAGAAGGCGGGCGATATCTGATTTTGACTTGTCGGGAATAGTTGGCATTGATCGGGGACCAATAACTTCAGCGATAAGTTCGCTTATGCTGGACAACCGTGCCATGAATTCATCGTAGATAGAACCGAAAGGAGTTTCTTTTTCCTCCTTTTTCAAACGTTCCTTGTCGGCATCCCACCATTCTACAAGTCGATTGAGAAACTCAATGATATCGTCCGAATTCCATATTCCTGACTCATTCGCACCGATTATGTCATGGAGAAGAGCAATATTTCCCCCGGTCAAACTCACTCCTTGTTCTTTATGGTGCTTTTGGATTGGGAAAGGGGTATCCTTGACATATTTTTTGAAAATCGGGATAGGGTCTATAATTGATGGATGCGGAAATGAAAGGAATCCAAAACGATAAAAGTCCGTACTTGATGGTAACCCGCAATTGTCACATTTACTCCAGAGGCTCTCTCCAAGCAGGTTTAGTTGCTCTTCGTCAAGAAGGTTCAACTTGTAAAGTTTGACCAGAGTGAAAGTTGCCCAGCGTCGCTCATTCTCATCGCCAGATGCCGACTGAACCAGCAATTCGCTAACCCGTTTCTTGGGAATAGCTGGCTTTTCATTAGCACATGGAGAATTTTCATCAATCCCAAGCAACCTAAAAGGATTTAAGAACTCTTGGATGGTAAGGGGATTTAAATCTGTTGGGTATTTGATTGATATCAATTTTGGAATAATTGTAAATTGCTCCGATGCGGAAAACGAAGCAATGAGCCTTTGAATCAAATGCCCAATCTCCCGATATTTGTTCTTGCCATTGGATGAATATAGTTCAGAAAGGAAATCCAGAACAAGTAGTTTTGATTCAAAGGAGCATTTACAGCAGAGCCTGGACATTGCTTCAGGAAGAACTTGAGCAAAACGGATGGCAAGGACATCCCCATGTATTTCATTCCCGGTAAGAATGTCATTTCTGATGTTTTTAAGAGCATCAAGATATCGCTTTATCAATTCATCTATGCCTGACTTTTTAAATTTATACACTGATTCGCGAGAGAATATTTTGCCAACTGCCTTGGAATCTCCGAGCCTCGCCAAGGTCGCCCATGCCCAGCAAGGAGAATATTTGAAGACTCGCGGCAATGCCAATTCAGCAGATTTTTTACCTAAATTGTAAATACCAATCCTGAACGGAATTCCGGATTCCTCACAAAAACGAAAGAATGTAAATGCATTCAGGGAGTCCTCATCTACAGGATCTAGGTGATGAGTCCGTGTCGTCTTGCCTATATCAAATCCTCGGCTCTCGCTAATCCTTTTAATTTCGACAGGTTCCTTGTCGAGTGAGCGCTCAAATAAATCTAGTTCATTCCAAGGATCACATTTATATTGCTTGAGTTCATTCCATCGCTCATTGAAAGTCTGCCTTAACTGTTTTTGTTTATCGTTTCGAATCTCATTAAGTCTAGCGTTCCATTCTTTTTTCCGTTCATTATCTCTTCCCTGATATAATGCATCCCAATCACTTACAAAATTGTTGGGCGTAGATATTTCGAAAGGGATATGAATATTATTATCTTTTGAAGAAGATATCTTAAATTGCTCATCAAGATACGAGTTTGTTTTTAATAGTTTCCAGTCATGCTCTACTTGGCTTCTGATTAAAGATACCTCATCGA
Organism: uncultured Lentisphaerota bacterium; assembly: GCA_903872565.1. Lineage (GTDB taxonomy): Bacteria > Verrucomicrobiota > Lentisphaeria > Victivallales > GWF2-50-93 > CAIQLG01. The sequence continues at coordinate 8,963 of CAIQLG010000189.1, forward strand.
TATCTGCAGACTTGTTGATTTTAAACATTTGTGCTGCATCATGCACATATTTAAACAACAACATAGCATAAACTTCTTCCGAAACAGAAGAATAATTTGGAGAAGGAGGAGTAAGGTTGCCTATTATTCGGATTTTAGCAAGAGTTCTTTCAAGTATTGTTTCTGCTTCTTCAATTTGTCCTATTTCAGCAAGAAGAGCGGCACGTTTAGCCATCCAGTATGGGAGTGAATCATCTATAATCCAGTTTGAAATATTTTCTTTTACTTTCGGCAAGTCGAGCATGAAAAGGTGAACTAAAACACATTCGTAACGAAGATAGGCTATTTGATCCGGCAGAAGATATTTTGAAAGCGTGTTAAGGCGAGTATCCCAATCCCTCCGTTCTTCTTGCATCCCTTCCTCACGACAGAACCGCAACATGGATAGGGCGAGAGACAACCACATATCTCTGATCTCATCCCAATCCAAATCCTTATATTTATTGTCAGCAAAACAAATCTCATGCTGGCGCGAGTCGGATTCATGGAACGGCCAATATTTTGAAAGAATATGATTGAACAGTTTTGAAAGATTGGTAAAAACAGGGAGCAAACACCGTTCTAACCGCCAATTCAATTCAAAGGCATATTTGATGTCAAGCCCTATTGGCAAGTTGTTATCGGGTGACAAGTAGTTTACCCATATCCGAGTATAGACCCATAAGGTCTCCCGATTGCCTTCTGGCAAAATGAGCCAACCGGGATATGAAAGACGTTTTTCTTTCCAGTCTCGGCATATCTCCTGAATCTGCTTAATCTTGTCTTCATCAGGCTTTACCGTCATGTATTGGTTGTTAAATGGCCAATCTAACGCATTTGGATTGCGTTCTTTAATGAACTTTATAAACTTTTCTAAAGCTTTATGATGATCATGTTTTCCAATCCCATCACATTTAGACATGTCAACGATGATGATATCACGTTGCTCTAAAAGTTGCTTTTTAGCGCTTGATAAATCAAAGACTCCGACAAGATAGATTTTTTGGGATTTATGCTGACCAAGGTTGTCTCGAATCCAGCCAATCCACTGAAGAAAATTGGGATCATCGCCAGAAAAACCTATAAGACAAAATGTGTTTTCCAAAAGTGATTGCTGGACTGTATTGACAAACGGCGCATAGTCTATGGGATAGCGGCGGTAGTCTTCTTCAGTAATGATAAACGGACGCTCCGAAGGAAAACTCCCGTGAAGCTTTACAATCCTAGGTTTGGTGGAATACGGAATGTCCTTTTTGTTTACAACTGTGTCATATCTTCTTCTCACAACAGTTGAACTTGCACGCTCAAGAAGAGTATCATAGTTTGTTGTGAATACATCAACCCAAGGCAGATCAAGAATATCAATATGCAACTTGCTTGGGGCATACTGTAAGTCGGGAATGTTCGATCGTATCAAATCTTCCAGTGCAGGCCGTCCAATTATTGCTTCGACTTCTTCTGCCAGTTTAAGCACATTGAGATATTTTTGCTTACCTGGCGTTGGCTTGTATCCATATGCTTTCTCGTAGAACATGTCACCTAATTGTGACCAATCAGGAAAGGCATCGCCTGCATTTTTGCTAAAGCCGGATCCAATCATAACAGTAGCATGTCCTGACCAAAGACGTTCGGCAATCTGTTCAAGATGTGGTAAGATGCATTCGTGAACACCCAAGTCTTTCTTATTACTCATAATTCGCCTTTAAATAATTTAAGGTTTTCGTCAAGGTTAAGCGTTTCTTGTATATTGTCTGATGTTGGTGCACTTTTTTTCATTTTTGATTTTGCTGTGGGCTTTTTGCTGTGGAGTCCCTGGGCGACTTCTTCGGCGTGGATTTTGTGGTTCAGGAGGAGGAGGCGTTTCAGGACTTCCTTTCGAGCTTCAGGATGGATGGTGTAGCGGACACGGTCGCTCTCTGGGAGGTATTCAACCTCGTAGAAGTCGTGGCGGAGGGCGATGGCCGGACCTGCTTCACTTGGCTGATGCCAGCCGTAAGCTTCGAGGACTGCTTCATCCATCTGCTTGTGGAGTTCACGAAGCTTGAGGATGTCTGCCACTGCGTCATTGAAAGGACAGGTTCCGCTTGTCTTGTTCAGGTGGTTCCAGAGGTTGTAGTTCTCCTTGCCGTATTTCTTCTGGAATTCATTTGGTGTGAGATTCGCGAGGTTCGCAAGTTCGTCGTCTGTGAATTTGCGGAGTTCGCGGTTGTGGAACTGATTATAGGTCTTCGTCAAACCCAGTTGAATCTTCTGCATCAGCTGATGCCGGGATTCGTGGTATTTCTCGCCTATCTTTTCAAACTTTGACTCAGATTCTATAGAAATAGATTTGGGAAATGGGAAGGTTTCAAAAACATCTGACGGCGTATACCTGATATCAGACTTTAATGCTGATGCATATTTATAAACCCATTCTTTGTGAATTGTATTTTGTAAAATTGAAAGGTGAAAATTATCATCGTAGGCTAATACGATGCACATCATAGAGATAACCTGATTGCTTGGAACAAATACAAACGCAACAGTTTTGCTGACTTGCGCGATAACTAATACTCTACCCAAATGCCCGATTGTGCTATAGAGTTCTCCGCGCATTCTCAAGAACCGCCACCAAAACTCTTTCCCCCCTTTGTCGTTTTGTTCCATTCTCTCTGGTTTTACAAGTCTTTCGACAATTTCAAAACACTCTGGATAATATTTTCGGCAATAGTCTTCGTCCCAGTCAAAGAAGTTTATGACCCATCTTGAAGGGGATTGTTCGATGTTGTTATTCAAATCATCTCCATTTAGATATGGAAATAGAACATCTTTGTTTTTATGGTTTTTATTGATCAGTTCTTGAGCGTTATCAGGCGTTAAAATAAAACCTGACCCAAGGACAATAGAACCTTGGAAGCTTTTATTTTCGTTTTGCTTGAGCTTGTATGGGTCTCCAAGGCATTCCGCATCATCAAGATAAGCGGTGATTTGGTTCACCTTCTTATTGTCAAGGATAAATTTTTCAGTCCATTTGCCTTTATGGATTGCAATTAAGGATACGACCACCGCAGCTAAGCCGGGCCATTTCATAGAACGAATTGCAAAGTTAATAGTTCCGCCTTTTTCATTTATAACGGCCAACCCCCCGCTTCGAGCATCGCCTTGAGCTATTGTGTTTGTGGAAATAAGTGCTTGAAATCCCTTGTCTTTAATGATCGTGAATATTCTTCTAAAGAAATATGTAACTAAATCCACACTCCCAATTGGGGAATATTGAAACTGAATATATTCACAAAAATTATTTCCATAGGTTCCGCTGAGTTTTTGCCCTCCAAGAAATGGTGGATTACCGAGTATACAGTCGAATCCGCCTTTGTTCATTATTTCGGGAAATTCGAGGAACCAGTGGAAGAACCGTTTATCAATGGCGGTCGCCATAGCTTTCGCGACGGACTGTCCCTGTAGAGCCTTTTCTCCACGAAGGAACTGCCAATATTCCTGTTCCGTAATAATCTTATGGTTATTATCCTCGGTTTTCGGGATAAAGAACTGTGCAACTTGGATATCGGCACAGATGCGGATATCCCTGAGTTCATGGCTGTCCTGAAGGTTTTTATATGCTTTCTGTTTTGCAGATATTTCCTCGGGAGTATGTTCCGGCATCTTGACGACTTCATCGAGCTTTGCAATGACGGCATTGAGATCTTTCCCGACCGATTGTTCGAAATTGAAGGCCATCTGGCCGCGGGTCTTGACCTCCTGCTTGTTCCGATTCCGTAGAGATGTGGCAATTTCCTTGTCGTCGCCAGGCAGAGTTGAAAACGCCTCTGTTGGGATTCCGCACTCAAGCTCCTCCTTGTGGGACAGACCGACGATAGCGTTTCCACATTTGATATGGTAGTCGAGAAAGTTGAGTGGTTCGCCTGGATTATGGGCTTCGAGCCAGAGTGCAACCTTGCAGAGTTCGACGGCAAGAGGATTGATATCAACTCCGTAGATGCAGTTGCGGATAGTATCACGGACTGCTACGCGGAAGGCGGACGGACTGGGCTGATCTTCGCCGGTGCGTACTACTGCCAACTCGGTTGCAATGCGCCGTGCGGCGTTGAGCAAGATATGGCCGGAACCGCAGGCGACATCGCAGACACGGATTGAGAGGAGTGCCTTCTCTTTTTCCTTTTCCTTGAGCTTTTCCTCGATGATGTAGTCAAGGGAATGCTTAATTAGGGGCTGAACAAGTTCATCCGGTGTGTAGTGGGAACCGGTGGCCGAGCGTTCATCCCCGGTAACGAACGAGAAGTCAAGACGGCCGTTGATGTCGCTGATTTGAGGATTGTATTCGAGGAGTCCTTCATAAACTGATCCGAATTCCTCCACATTAAGGGCTCCGTAATTAACTCGGATGCGCTGATGTGTGTCTGGATTCTCGAAGGTGGAAAGACTGTTCAGACAGGCAAGAAGAGTCTGATTGTCGAGAGAAGCGTTTCCAAGACTGCCGATTGCATCGGAACTGAAAAGGTCACCTGCCAGAGGGGATACACCAAGCTTTGAACCCAAGCCGCCAGCTTCGAATAGAACAAGAGTTGACTTGAGGCTTGCCCAGGCATCCTGATGGCGCTTGTCGGCCAGATGCCTGCGTTCCGCCAGTTTGCGCAAGCGGAGGACACTGTAATATTTATAGTAGATCTCTCTCTTGCTGCGAGGGGTACCTTTCGGGAATATCAGGTCCCGCTCCTCTATGACCATCAGGAACAGGAGCCTGTATATCAGACGTAAGTGCCACAGGTAGAAGTCCTTTGGGAGAATGGATCCGGATGTTATGGAATCCCTAAGCTGTTGATTGTCGGGATGGTTTAGGAATCCATTCGAGAGGGAAAGTATGGCGTTTTTGACGGCTTTGCTAAGTCCGTCGCGTATTCTGGTTCCGGATTCGAGTGAATCCTGGTGATAGTGTTCAATGATGCTTTCTGCCGCAGAATCCAGCCTGGCAGGTGTCCGGGTGGCGTGGAGGAGGCGATAGAGGACGGCAAAATCCGCATATAAGTTTTCTTGGAAAATCCGTTCGAGATCAAATTCGAGGAAGGATAGTTTTACCAAACGGCTGCTGTCGCGAAGTAGCCTAATCTGTTGGCCGTTGGTGACGATGCCGTAAAGGTGCTCGGTGAGATTCAGGTATTCCTGCATGAGGGCGTGCGGTGACATACGAGGACCGCTGTCCTCTCGCTTCTTGTCAAGGCTGTCGCGGTATCCCATTATATGGACTGGAAATCCATCACGTGCCGTGATGCGATGGCTGATTGGATAATTCTTCTCGTTGACTATCTCTCCGCGCTCTGCCCTTTCAATCTGATATCCAAGCATTGTCAGTAATGGGACAACCCAGAGGCTGCGTGTTTCAGAAGTGGCAGAAGAGCTTTCTTTGAGGGTTGAAAGTTTCCGGTTGAATATCCGCCACTGGTCCTGGGCGTCGGCCCATGCCCGAGCGATCTCGTCCTTGACCTTTGTGTCACCGGGCAGGCCGAAGTCTGCGGGTTTCTGTCCCCGTATTTCGGATGTTTCCAGCTTCTCGATTATGTCGGCGGCTATGATGTTGCCTTCTATACGCATGGAGGGGAAGTTGTTCATCTTTTAGCCTCCGTGATATTGATAAAGAAAATTTGTGGTATTCTTTGGCGTTTCATGCTATTCCTCGTACTCCTCTTCCAAGTCACCGACTTGCTTGTCGGCCGTTTCATTGTCGGGCATGATGGAATCCGCCTCGATTACTTTTTTAAGGTCTTCCCTATGCTTGGTGGTAAAGTATATTTTTTCGTCCTTGCCTGCCAAGACGATTTCAAGATGCTTATCGTCAAGAGATAGAAATAGCTCTTTAATCATGTCTTTTGTATCGTTCACGTGTTTGAACATTGCGGCGCATAGGGGGCATAGAGCGATGTAATTCTGTCTGTGCCTGTTCTTGAGCTCGGGAAGAAATTCGACAGCCTCGAAATAGTATGATCCGTCTTTGAGTTTGAAAGGGAGCTCCTCTTGGCATATCTGGCAAATCATGATGCCATCTGGGTTGGTGTATTGGCTTTTCAATTCTGGGATTGCCGACTTTTTAATTTCATCCCTATATTTTGAAACAGAGCGAACTCTTTCCTCGGTGGTGCGGTCGGGGGCGTTCAAGGCTTCCGAAAGTATTTTCATGGATCTGCGCTCAGGATTTGCAGATTCGTCCTCGGGCAGTTCTACTGGAGGTCTGTTTATCTCATCAAAAATGGACTTTATCTTTTCTATTGGGTGCGATTTAAGCAGTTCCTTGAAAAGCTCCACCGTTTCCACATCATCTGTTCCGAGCAAGTCCTTAATGACAAGTTTTCTTTTCTGATACTCTTCAGATTTCTTCCTGGCATTATCTCCAAACCCAACGGCCTTTAGCCATTGCTGTCCGGAATCGTATGGGAATCCGGGGGGCAATAATTCCTGGATGGCATCAGCGGGACTTACAAATGAACCGTCTTTCTGGGGTATCCATTTAGCTTTTTTGAGGGTTATGATCAAGCTTGAATCATTCTCTACTATAGGGTATGATTTGTTTGGTCTAAATTTTGCATTGAGTATCCTTGGTTCAGACCCTGACATTCTTTTCCAAATAAGTTTTGATAGAGGCAGAGTTGAATGTATTAATAATGTTTTTAGTTCTGGGATGTCCCAATCTTCAGCGATTTTAGAATTTGTCCATCTTTTCCAGTAATCTGTTGGTTTCCATTTCAAGATGTGATGATTTATGTGTTGCTTCTTTAGAGGCAATTTATCTATAACTTCTACTTTTTTCGCAAAGTCGAGTAGTCCGGGAATGGGCTTGTCATCCTTGAAATATTTTTCTGACAAGGGCATGCAGTCTGTTTTATCTCTAAGAGCTTTGTAATATGCGGAAAGTCCAGTATCACAGAAAGGTTTGTCAAGATAGATTTTGCTAGGTGGCTGGAGTCTGCCATTTTCGCCGACCAGGATATTGTATTCTGAAAAAAACTCCTTGTGTGTATACGGTGGTTTTTCTGAGAATGTCTTAAAAAGTTTCAAATCTCGGAAGTGCTCGTTCCAATTTGAGATCTCGTGTTCTTCTGAATAGCGTTGTTCCAAAATAGCTTTAATGCGTTCTTGTTCTCCGACTTCCTTGACGCCAACACGTTCTAGGAATCTTTTTGCATCGTCCTTTTCTTTTTTATTCTTGCCGGATGTGTAAATTTCTTTCGCGACAATGTCAAAGTCGCCATCACTCCCATCTTCAGAAGGGAAATAGCAATTAGATCCGGCAGTATATTTACCGTTCTTGAGACGTACTATTTGAGAATCGCGTAGACATTCCAATCGGTCATCGTCGGCATTTTCAATTAAGAATGCGTATAACTGTTGGAGCCATTCATTTTTTTTGTCACTAAGCCAACTCTTCACCTTCTCTTTGATGAACTGATTGCAAAATAGTATAGCGAATTCATCTTCTTCTATCTCCAAGATATCAAGGCTTTTCAGGAATCGGTCGGCATCGGAGTTTCTTTGTGGTGCGGATTCAACCCAGTCAGTTTCTTTTCTAAAAATGGAATCAATAGAGTAAAGTGCTTCCAAATCTTTCTTTGTGAGCAACGCCTTCAATGAGGCTTTGGCTTCGCATAGGATTTCAGCAGGCGCATGAGTTTGTCCTTTACCTTTATAAGTAGGAGTTAACGCCTGCTTATTCATCTCTTCGAGTATTGCATTCCGAATCGGTTTGTATCTTTCGTGTATCGTATCAGAATTATTAGGAAGAACCCCGATAAACTCGGTGTTCAGCAATCCGAGCTCTTTAATTTTGTGGAGGGAAGATGCCGCCAGTTCTGATATTTGCTTGAATAGAGGGGCATTGGTCGGAGTATCTTTTACGCTTGCCCTACTCAGCTCAGGAACAAAGGGCGCGTGGATATGGAAACGGAGTCCGGATGATTCCTTTTCTGCCGGGAAATAGACGGCTACTTTTCCAGGGAGAGCCGGGACAATTTTTCTTTTTTTCTTTGATGTTTTATTGCTGTTTGGCTGTTCTTCATCCGAGAGTTCAAGATCGAACGCTATTGAAACATGCTGTTTCGGCAGTTCCGAAACTGCTTGAGAGAAGCGGAGATAGTGGAAGCTTTTGGTTTGAGTTCCTTGTTCATGCTTTAAAATTTCGATGTGATGTTCCTCGTGCGATATTCGTATTATGTCGCCGACGATTTCTCCATTGATGTCCCAATGGACTGCTTCAATATTTTTGAGGAAAAGGAGAGTGGTTTCCGCAAGGTCTTCAAGTCCAGACTTTATTTCAGCATAAGCGTCAGTTTTTTGCTTTTTAGGGCTGTTGAATGGGAATTCAAATCGGGTTTTGTTGCAAATATCATCTTTCGGCTCTATTTGAGACGGCAGAACCATGTTTGACAACTTGAAAGAGAATGTGGAGCACCATATATGAGGGTTTTCGGTGTAAGCAAATACAGACTTGAATCCGATGCCAAATCGCCCGATTTTATCCTCCTGCGCTTTTTTAGCTCCTTTGCCGATATTTGTAATGGCTTCTATATCCTGCTCTAAAAAGGGCTTTCCGTCGTGGATAAAGATCAGGCGGGCTTCCTCTAGTTTGAAACTGGCTTCAGTTGCACCAGCGTCTTCTGCGTTTTGAAGGAGTTCATAAATGAAATGCGCCTTGTCGGGATAGAGTTCTTCGACAATTTCTCGTATTCCGGAATAGTCATCATCGGAGAGGATATCTGCAAGTTTTTTTCTTCTGTTGTAAAGTTCTTCCAGAAAAACCATGATCAAGCCTCTCTACGTATTAGAATTGTTCCAAAGACCAACGGTTCGGCGAATATGTCTGATTTCCCGGCAGTTTTCTCCAGTTCATCCATTTGTAGTTTGTATTCGGCGTTTGCACGCGCAAGCTCCGATTCTTTCATAAGTCTAATTTTGTCATTAGTGCTGTTTCCGATTTGATCGCAGAGTAATTTGACCCTGGCATTATGGCTTATGGACAGGCTGTGTCTGCGGTGTTCAACAAGCTGGGAATTATCATTAATATGGTTCGCCAGGGCTTCAGTCCATTTGCGATGATGACGGATATCCAGCTCGTTTTTGAACCGTGACACATCTTGTGCCGTATCGCAGGCATCATCGGCTTCTTTAACAAGGTCAAGGAGGGAACTCTCAATCTCTGGGGACAATGCAATCGGCAGAATGGTGTGATCCTGCTTGAGCCCATGCTTGCACCAGCGATAAATAGCAAAAGTGTGAAGTCCTTCAGGAAGTGAAGAACTGTGCAAAGACAGGCTAGTAAATACAGCTTTTTTAATTTCAAGAAATTTTGCCGCCTGCCTGACAAGGGGATGGAGGAGAGACAGGTGGACCAAGTTAGGATTTTCTGTCGCGCTCTCCTGATCGAAAGTCACACTAAGATTTGGCTGATTGCCCTTGAGCCATTTTTCCCATGCGCGAGATGCGCTGTCATCTTTTAATCCACCTAGGCCTTTGTAATCCCGCATAAGGGAATCTCTTCCTTCCTGGGCAAGTCTTAGGTTCGCTATTTTCTTGTCGGGGGGGTGCGTTTCGATACAAATCCCTAATTTTGCTGAGAGATAGGAATTTACGCATGATTGTATAGCCGAAGGAGAAAGCCAGAATGACTCGGCGTCTTCGATGTCTTTCTGCCAGGACTGCTTTGGGATATTGAGCCCAAAAAGCTCGGACTGTTTAGATTCAAGCTCCCGCTCTTCCCTTATTCTACGGATATTATTGTCGGAAAGTTGTTGCAGTCTTTCCTTTTTCTCTTCAGGTGAAAGCCTGAAATTCTCCGCTATATCGTGTATTTCGCGTGTTATGTCTCCGAGTATTTCTTCGCTGGCGCCTATAGTGTGCTGAAATACGCCGATTCTCCACAGGCACCGCTCATATATGTCGGCGTCGACCGTTCCAGGGGTGATCATGTTAACGATGGCGACGGTTTCATTTTTTTGGCCATACCGGTCTATGCGCCCGATTCTCTGCTCTATGCGCATGGGGTTCCATGGGATGTCGTAGTTGACAAGAAAATCACAGAACTGAAAGTCAAGTCCCTCGCAACCCACTTCCGATGATAGAAGCACGTCAATAGCGTCCGTATCCTCTTTAGGGAGGGCAAAACATCTGCGAATATCGCTTCTCTCCTCTTCAGGTATATCTCCGTGAACGAGTCCGACGCGCAGGCTTGTTTCATTCAGGCCTTTTGAAATATGCGCCAGGGTGTGTCGGAATGTGCTGAATAATATTGACTTATTGTTTGGAAGAAGACTTTTTTCTGCCAGTATCCTTTTCAGTCTCTCCAATTTCGGGTCGTAAGGGTCTAGAGATTTGGCCGCTAATAGCAAATTCTCGACGCCGTACTTTATTTCACTCAATGCGCCTTGGTCAATGTCAATTTCATCGTCGCCAGCCTCCATATATTCTATTTGATCGAGTTTTCCTCGGAGAATGTCTCCAAGGAGAGGCGCAAGTCCATGAAGAGAGCTCGCTGCCTGACGCCGTATTGTTGTCATCATGAATTTCACACAGCGACTGCCATGTGAAAGTTCAAGAATCTCTGAGATTATATCCATGAGGCTGTCGTGAAGCACCCTTTGGCTTGGCGTGAAGTCAATCGTAACAGTTTCAGGACGGCGGGTAGTGAAGTCTCCGATGTCACGGCGGCGGGTTCTGTTTATAATTGGGCTGAATGTGTAAAGGTCCTCTATGGAATGAATGATTTCAATTCTATCGTCATCACTCAATCCATTTTCCTGCAGGCGGTCATAGACTTTCTGGAATTTAGGTGATTCCCGAAGAAATGCTTTGCCCCAATCGGTGCGTGCGGCTGACGAGAGGTGTTCAAGCGCTTTTCTTGCCCATTCCGGTTCTGCGGAGCGACATTTCAGCACTGATTTGTTGATTGAAATGTTGGGTTCTGCCATCTGCTCGAAGCTGGCACGGTCTATAATCAAATCAGGGCGTAATACATTAAGTAAAACGAAAAGATCATCGCTGGCAAGCTGCACTGGTGTCGCTGTTAGAAAAACGACGGCTTGAGCATTCTCGCAAAGAAGTCGAACACCCTGATGAAGGTAGGTTGAAGGATTCCTGATATGATGTGCTTCGTCAAGTATTACGAGATCGAATTTGGGCGGGCTTTCCAGGTCAATAAGGCCGGGTTGCCTGATTCTGCCCTTCTCATTCCCGTAAATAAAATCAGAGTCGAAGAGAGAGAAGGGAATGATTGTTTTGTCATATTTTCGAGGCCATTCGCCATCAAGGTGGGTTTCTTTCATGCAATGCCTGAGGGCAGGTCCATCGAGGGCGATAAATTGCTCGTCAAAACGCTTCATTTCAAGAAACCATTTGCGTTCTGCAACAAGAGGCTTGGGGCATATGACAAGGATTGACGACAAATCCATTCTGGCTCTGAGTTCCTTTATGACCAGGCCGGCTTCTATGGTTTTCCCAACACCCACTTCATCAGCAATAAGCAGTCGTGGGCGGTCTGCGCGGATAAGTTTGATTACAGGGCGATACTGGTATGGGACAAAATGGATTCTGCCGGAGCGGAGGGAAAAGAGATTCGCATTTGATGGAGACAGTATGTTGACGCTCGTGAGTTTTGAACGCAGTTCGGCGGCAGAGATTTGATCGAGATTGTCGCTAGGCTGTTCCCCTTTTTGAAGTTGGCTTTGGTAATATGTAGCAATTCCGTTGTTGTGAAACACGTTGTAGCGGCATTCTGCTCCTCCCGGGATAATCTTGATGACCGGCATCAATATGTTTGGATTGGAACGAACCGCAACGATGTCTCCTATCGTGAACATGGGGACAACATCGCGGTTGGATGAATTATCAGCAATAACGGTGTGCTTGTTCTCCTGCAATTCATCATCGTCAGTTTGAGCATTGCAAGGTGAACAAAGATTTACAGTCATGGCGGAAACAGACTTCGCCTTGGTTTCTGCAATGGTTTCAAGAAGTGAGTGGGCTGCCCCGATTGCGCGCATTAGACGATCAAGCGTATCCGCATCTCTGTAGATATCTTCGATGGGAATTGAATCTCCAGAAACATGTGCCCACTTGTTGCGAACGACTTGCAGTTCCTTAACCCAGCTTCTGCCTTCCCGTGGAAGCATTACATGATTTGACAAGTCATTCCAATTCTGGTCTAGAACACGTATAAGCGCCGCAAAATCAAGTTGTTTCAGTGTTTTTATGTTTTTTTCTGATGCATAACGCTGCTGCTGAAAACTGAGGCGATCCAGGACTAGTTTCTGCCACCACTCTGGTGAGATGGAGGACAGATTCCGTCCTAGAAAAGATTCAAGTTCTCTCGCAGCCAGATTAATTAATTCATTCATTTTCTCACCTCCGGCAGAATTATATAGATGCCGAGCAAATCCATCGGGAGGACTGGATGGACGACCTGGAACCTTTCCTTTTCAGCAAGCAGTTTCGAGAATCTCTGATGTGCCTCCGCCAAGTGATTCGAGCGCTCCTCGGCAACTTTGTCGAACTGAGTCTTCAACGAAGGAACAAGGGAAAGTTCATTGTTGATGAAGCCCGCACAAGCCTCAACGGTCAAATTGGCTGTGGCCTTGGTATCTCCAATTATTTTTTTTGCCTCGGAATGGGATATGAACTTGCCGGAACTGGGCGTGCCCCTGTAGCCCCAGAGAATCATCTCCTCGGCGACGAAACGGCAGTCGCCGCTGCCACGTTCGATCACATTTCGGCAACGGCACAGAAAAATGGTGTGCTTCTCTTCAACTACATTCGAACGGATTACAGATGTCCTTGCCGCCTTGTGTTTTTCACAGTCCATCGTGTTTCGCATGATGATGTGGCAAAGCTGCTCGATGAATGGATTATTGCGCCCGAGATAGACAAGTCCCTCAGGCGTGGGAGATTCGAAACTGATGAGGACTTCGGGTTTATTAGGGAGCAACGACTTGAGAGTATCGTGAAGGTTTGCGGTGACAATGCGCCACCCCTTCCGATGTTCGGTAATCTGTACTCCCATTACACTGAGCGCATGGACGGCGAATTCTCTGACAGCCGCAGGATCGCCCAATGACTCATCTACCTCCTTGAGGTCTTTTTCCATTTCATTCGCCTTGATGGAATGCTGGGCAAATATGGATCTGGATATCTTCTCCCTTTTTTCCGCCTCCTTGATTTTCTCGGACACGCTGAGTTTGACCTTGCGGGCCACGTCGAGCTCCTCGAATTCGAATTCGAGCTGATTTGCAGATTTTTGCGACAGCTTGCGTCCCGGGGAAAGCAGGACGGCCTGGGCTATCGAGTCTATGATGCTACGGCTGTCTTCCGGGAACGGTATGTTGATTCCTGTGGATTTGCGTATTTCGCGGATCTTCCTGAGTATCACATCGAGGACGATGCCGTCCACCGGGTTCTTGCCGTAGATCAAAGTTGCACGTACTACAGGCGAGATTTGTCCGAAACGGTCGACACGTCCTTCTCTTTGCTCAAGCCTGTTGGGATTCCAAGGGAGGTCGTAGTGGACGACGGCATTGAAGATGTCCTGGAGGTTTATTCCTTCGGAGAGGCAGTCTGTCGCGACAAGAACTCTCTGCCGGGCTTCCTTCATTGCCTCCACACGCTGGCGGCGCAAATCATCCGGATCCTCGCTTGTTATCACCTGCAAATCAAGTTTTGGGAACTGTTTCTTCAATACCGTGGCAAGCATTTCGCCAACGTATTTGGCGGTTGCAATGTAGCGGCAGAATACGACTGTGTTGAAGCCATCCTTGAGATTCTCGGCAAGCTTCAGTGCCGTGGCGGCGAGCTTGCTGTCCTTCGCTGGAGTGGCCAGGGAATCCATCTTGGAGGCCAGCTCCGACAGTCTGCGTTTCTGCGAATCCGTCCATTCGTTGTGCTCCATGACTTCGACGGGGCTCATATCGGATTCAAAGCCGGATGTAAATCCAGGATCTGCATCGTGGACAGGATTTTCGGAATCATCCTCTGCTGTGAATTCATCGGCGTTTGTGCGGTCAAGCCGGGCGCGGAGCATGGCTGCTCCTGCCGCAGGACTGGATATGACGCCCCTGAGCAGGGCGAGGGCCGTCCAGTATGAGACGCGTCGTTTCTGGCCTGCTTCATTCCCCTTGACCAGACTTCTGGCGAAGTCTAGTATCTCGTCGAAAAGTCCGTCAGCCTCCGGGGACATCTCATACATGACTTCCTTTGAATCGCGATCTGCGAACTGAGTTGTCTCGGAACACCACTGTGCGACATCGGCGCGGCGTCTCTGGATGAAATGCTTTGCGATATTTCGTCTTTGAGTTTCGTCTGCGGTGGATAGGTCAAGTTGCTCGAAGTCACTGCGGACAAGCCCGAGAATGGATTGAAACTCCTCCGGCTTCCCGCTGTGCGGAGTAGCCGTCAGAAGAACCAGATGCTGGTTTTCTCTGGACGCGATGTCGGTCAGCAGGGAATATCTCTGCTGCTGGGTCTTTGAAGCGCCCTGCGGCCTAGCGCAGGAGTGAGCCTCGTCCACTATCACGAGTTCTGGGCACTGGTGAATGAAAGTCTTCACCCTGGACTCGGACTTGATGAAGTCTATGGAAATGACTTGGTACGGATAGTGTTCGAAGACGGATGTGTCGCCCTGTATCTCGCGGTCAAGCCGAGCTTGCGTGGAAGATCTTATTATGATGGCCTCTATATCGAGCTTGCTTTCTATCTCCTCCTGCCATTGTTCGCAGAGATGCGGCAGGCATATTACGGCGAACCGGCGGATTACGCGGCGCTCCAGAAGCTCTCTCATGATAAGAAGCGCCTCGATGGTCTTGCCGACACCGACATCATCGGCGATGAGAAGACGAACTATTTTTTGTCTAAGGGCCATGACCAGGGGAACCATCTGGTAAGAGCGAGGGCGGAACGAGAGTTTTGCAAGGGAACGGAAGGGGCCAGCACCATTCCTGAAGGCCAGCCGCGCCGCGTCGAACAGAAGTCTTGAATCGGCGAGGTTCCCAATATCTCTGATTGTCGGGGGATCGAAAACTTTTGTCACCGGCTTGTCGGATGCCATATTCAGAGGAAGGTAGATGCCAGTTATTTCCTCATCGGCTCCACCAAGAGGTTTCAGTAGCATGAGATCCTTGTCTTCCGATGGAAGGACGACCCAGTCACGGCCACGGACATTTACGAGGCTTCCAGGGGTGAAGTTCATTCTCTGACCCTCCTGAAGATGTCAGGTCTTACAGAAACCAGTTTGGCAAGGTCATCTTTGTAATAATAGACGATGACTTCGTGACCGGCAGCGATAAGCCTCTGGCGCTGGTCCTTGTCGTTTTCCCTAATAGCTGGCTGGTCGTGCGGGGTGCCGTCGCAGAATATCCAGATGTTGGGCTCGTAGAAAAAATCTGGCTGGCAGTACATGTCGGTTGTCCTTTTCTGCGCATCATCGGGCAAGCGGATTCCGTGTTTGTAGAGATATTCAATAAATCCTTTTTCAGTCGTGGATTTTGGATCCAAGGAATTGCAGAGCCTCTTGAACCTATCATCGTAGTTCTCCCCGTCTGATTTAAGGCCGGTGTCCAAGGTGCAGGCTCTGAGTTTGCCCAAGGCATCTTTGATGAGGAAACGGTCGAGAATCTGATGATCCCTCTGGTTGTAATAGGACAGAAGGTCGTCATACGATGCCTTGTCCTTGTATGCTGGATCGTCATAGCGCAGGATGCGCCACATCTCGTTCACGACCTTGTGGAATTCCTTCGGGTCTGAAACCATCTGCGAAAGTATTCCCAGGGAGCCCTCGGACGCCTCGAAAAGAAGTATGTTGGGTGCTTCTGACAGTCCAGCGCACTGGGAGCCTATTTCATTGGGCTCCACCTGGAAGACGGTCTCGATGGCACGCCTCAGCGCATGCTGAAGCGTAGTAACACCGGCGGAATCCAGAGCAAGGGCTTTCATGGGCTCGATATAGAGGGCGTCCGCCGTGTCTGTCGTGAAAAGTTTGACAAGCCTTGAAGGCTGTGCGTTGGGGTTATCCTCGATATTCTCGATCTTGTTCTTCCAGATGCCGCTTGAAAGCACGACAGGAAAGCCTTCGTGCGGCCTGGCACGCCATTTGAAATTTATATCGCAGAGACGTGCGGCCGGAATAAACCGCAAATTCAGCAATGGCTCCCCAGAGGATTTCACGACCGCCCGCTTCACCCTTGCCATCTGCCCGCCGTCAACTGTGAAGTATGTGCGGATGTCGTATCCTCTGGAAATTCTTTCCTCCTCCTCGCAAGTTATGCGTTCCTGGACTTTGGCGCGTGATTCGCCCATCTCGACGAGATCGGCAAGTTCCGTGGTGTTGCCCGCCTCGGCAAGTCCGGCGCCCGAGAAGGGGCAGTTGGACAGGTGTTTCTGATCCTCTGGAAGGAGATAACCTGCTTTTTTACTGATGCGGGCGCTCCTGAGCGACCCTTCGATGTCCTGTGCTATCATCTGGCTTATCTTATACTTGCGGCCGTTGTGATAGATGATGTTGAGAGGGCCAAATTCATATAGTGCTATCGAACGGGGACGCGATATGAATTCGCCGCTGCCGTCAAGGGATTCTATAAATACCCTCAATGGCAGACGGGTAAAATTATATCCCGGCAGCCATGCTTCTGAAGCCAAATATCTGTAAGGGTAAAATTCGGATATCTGATTGGAGTGGCCTTTCTTAAACTCGTTGCGGAGCTGGCCAAGCTGATAGTGGGCAAGTCTCTGGTTCCGCTCTTCTTCCCTGTATCTCTCCGAACCTGCGACCAGCCTTCCGCTCTCAAGTTCCCTGGTCGCTTCGGCAAGTATTCGCTTTGCCTGAAAGTAGATATTGCGCCAGCGGTCGAGCGCCCTGTCCAGAGACTGGGAGAGGCTTCCCATGGTCGCGTCCACCCATGATTCCGAAAACCAGCAGGTGGCATCAGTCTCCAGGTCCGCCCTAAAATCGGCAATGATCTTCATGAATAGGGATTTAACTCTGGCCGTGGTGGGGGAACTAAGGGCAAGAGTGGCTTTTATCTCCTTGGACAATGGCATAGTCTTTTCTTCGCTTTGGTCAATTAGGGACATCAGAGAGTTTCCATTCGCATCATCCATAGCGCCAAGTCCGACCTGAGAAAGAACAATGGCGTGCAGATGTGTCCTCAGAAGTTCCTCGTTGCAAAGATCCAGTCTTGGAGGGTTGACGGTTCCCGCGACAAGGGATTCCTGTTCCTTGAAGTAGTGCCTGTCGTGGGCGGCATAGGAAGAGCAGAAATTGAATATGAGGGCGGCCTGCCCACTCCTGCCGGCACGCCCCGCTCTCTGAGCGTAGTTGGATGGATTCGGCGGAACATTTCTCATATGGACGATGGAGAGAAGATTGATGTCTATGCCGAGCTCCATAGTCGGAGAGCAGAAAAGTGCACTTATCTCTCCATCTATGAATTTCTTCTCGCGTTCCTGCCTGGTTTCCGTATCGAGCTGGCCGGTATGCTCGTCCCCCCTGAGCTGTCTCCTTGAAGCGAAGTCGATCGAATACAGGCGCTTGAAGAAGACATTGGGTTTGGCCGAGACACCCTTGTATGATCTGTTCCGCACCGGATCCAGGCTTACATTAATACCGTCCCCTGGCTTCCATATTATCCTGTCGGTTTTAAGTTTGAAGAGTTCACATGGAGGGGCATCCCTCATCCTCAGCTCCTGCGAATCCAGGAAGTCGTTTTCCTTAAGGACTAGAAGGAGAGCCGCCATTATCTTCATATATCTTTCACCCTTGACGTCGCTTCCTCTGTCCCGAAGAAATTGGCGCACATATTTGCCGAGGGTACTTGCCGGCCCGATAGTCTTTGTGAACTGCTTGTTGCGCTTCGCCTTGCCTTCCAGTGCCAGCGAATACGGCAGGATAAGATGGTCGTTGCGCTCCAGCGACCACGGCTCCTTAAGTCTTTCCTTGATGAGGTTCTCCTGCTCGTTCATGGTAGCAGGCATGAGATAGTTGTTGCTGTGCATGGCATATTCCAGACGGAAATAATCGAGAAATGCATGGATGAATATACGCCTGTCTTCCGGCAGGACGGCGGAAAGTTCCGGCAGTGGTTTCCAGACCGATTCGTCCGAGGCCAGCGCATCAAGCCCCTCGTAGTCTATTTCCAGAAGCGCACATTGTTCGAGGTTCGGCAGCACTATGCGCCAGCTGCGGCGCAGGTCGTGGAGGGCGCGGTAAACCAGAAGATTTTTCAATGTGTCGTCATATCTTTTCCTAACGCCCGGCGGTGGCTCCGCTCCTTGGAAGTTTGCATATTCTTCAAAAGGAAGATCAAGGGCGCGAAAAACCATTTCCCCTATGTTGTTTATCGTGAGGGTCCGGGTCTCCGACAGCCCAATGGCCCTACAGATGGCTCCCCGTAGCTGGATAACCTTTATGAAGTCGTTAAAATGACCGGCCTGCAGCGAGGCGTCCTGGCGGTTGTCCGTGAAGCTGAGCAGTTTTCGATATTTCTGCTCGCATCCCTGCTCGGAAAGACGGTCAAGTATTGAGAAGCATGTGATTGTTGTCGCGGTACTGCGGCCTTCCTTACCAATACTTGTCAGCTTGTTGTTTTCACGGGTTTTGCCGTCGAACTCCATTCCGCATGTAGGATCAAACAGAAGCGGAGCAGCCATGAACCAGGCTTGCTGTCGCCCTTGCATCTCGCTCTTGCTCCAAGCTCCTGTTGCATCAAACCATAACAACCGGGGGAATCGGTCCTTTTTATCCGGCTTGGGTTCGTATTGACCCTTCCTGTTCATTTTTACCCAGGCATCGGGAAGATTTTCGCAGTCCTCTTCGGGATTCCATACATCATCACCTACAATCAGGTATCCATCCTCCTTGGCGACATCGCCCTCATCCTCATCATCGTCTGAACAGTTTCTGAATTCCCTGGGATGCAAGAGTCCATCGCTCCCAATGGTTACACAGATAAAGGCGTGGCCGGACCCTCTGCTGAATACGGCTGGATAGAGGAACCTTTCAGCCCCCTCCGATGTGACGTGCCTCACATTCGGATCCAAGGTAATGAACCTCTTACCTGGAGGATCGAGAGTTACATACACAGAGCCGGTCTGTGAGAAAAACTGGTGTAGTTTGAAAGGCAGCAACGCATCGGTCTTCCCTGCGCAGGAATTGAAGACGCTTATCTTCTGGAGGAGTTTTTGAAGGTATTTGTGGCACTTCACGGAAGGCTGGCCGCTCGCGGAAGAGAGCATTGAAGATATATCTGGAAGTCTAAAGGGTCTATTCCTCGCCAGTTCGCCGTCCTTTTCAGCCAGTGCTATCTCTCGTTCCATCCATATCACCACCGGATTTGAGGACAGTGTTTTCCTGTCTGCACCCTCCGGAATATCAACCAATATCGCCGCCGAAAGCGCCTTTTCTGTGATGGCCATGCCGCAACCGATGGATCTTGAAAGATTCTCCGTTATTATATGTTCGGGGGGTATTGTCTTGCCAAATATCTTGGACGCGACATGCGCAGTTCGGGTTTTCTGCTCTGAGAGAGAACCGCCGGACACCATCGTCGCTGACGTTCCTATGCAAGTGACTGACTGGGAGCACTGCTGGCGTATCCTTCTGATGAGCATCGCCACATCGGCTCCCTGCCGGCCGCGGTAAGTGTGCAGTTCGTCAAAGACAAGAAAGCGCAGATTCCGGAATATTGATTCCCGCAGGGAAGATTCGTTGATTCTGGTCAGTATAAGCTCAAGCATCATGTAGTTTGTCAGAAGTATATTTGGGGGAGTCCCTCTTATCTTAATTCGCTTCTCATCCTTCTCCTGTCCGGTGTATTGCTCAAACGTCAAAGGCAGGTCTGAGCCTGTGGAGTCCTTGTAGTTCTTCGCGAAACCCTTCAATCCCTCGCTCTGTGAATTTATCAGCGCGTTCATAGGATACACTATGACAGCTTGAATCCCCTCTTTAGGTTTATTCGTGAGGATGTCGTGGAAGATCGAAGCCAGATAGGTTAATGATTTGCCTGAGCCGGTTCCTGATGTTACAACAAAGTCTTGTAAGGAGGCACCAAGCGCGATGGCTTCAACCTGATGGCGGTAAAGTTGAAAGCCCATAAACGCATGAGTAAGACCAGGATGAAGTTTAAGAGAACTGACTACTTCATCAATGCTTCCAGCCATCTCGAATGATGGATTGAACTGGATGAGCGGTTCCGGCCACAATTTACCGCTATCAAGCTCTTGATCTATCTTGGATGCAATATCAGCATCCTTGATGCGGATAAAGCTCTTGATATATGAGCTGTAGTCTCCTACAATGTTTCGATGCGCCTGAAAAATATCCATTTATCCACACCTTTACACCTTGGCGTATTATATCTCTTCCACGACATCCGCTCCTTGTTTCCAGGGACGGATAATTTAATCCACCCTAAAATAACGATTCCATATGAATTTACAAATGGAAAAATTGCCAATCCTTCACCGCCAGAGAGGCTTACACAAATCTTGATATCTTCAGCCAGTAAAATCAGCCTCTTTTGTTGCCATCTAATATGAATAGAGCACTAGGACATTTTGTGTCCATGGGGCTGGCCAGATGAAATATTAACAAAATAATTATTCCCTCGTTTTGATAGGACGTAAAATGTCCTAGACCACATACTATATTATGATTATAAATTGGAGGAATATATGAAAAAAGCTCATTCGACTGGGAAGGCTGTTAAGAACCGTGGGGTGTGGGTCGAATTGGAGATCAACAAGGGGGTGGTGGACGCCAATGAAGGTATACGTTATACGTGGTCGTATCGTGGGCTGCTCGATGACCAGCAACACCGCAGACTAATGGACAGTCCTGACGACTGCGCCTTTCTCAGGCTGGACCACGTCTACTGGATAGATGCCAAGAGGTATGAGGTCGGCTGGTTGAACATACATCCCGTCAGATTCGGCAAGGATTATCTCTACAGGAACTTCCTCGGCTCGTTGTTCATCAGAGCGTGCGACGTGGTGTCGGTGAGTTATATAGACGGCAAGAAGGATGTCGAGTGGATCAATGACGCCTCCATGTGGAATCACCCGGAGGAGCTGTTTTTAGATCATGAGTTTGGCAAGGCCACAGGTTCGAGACCAGGCGGAGCCGGCAAAAACAGGAAAACCGAAAAAGTGTGGATGGAACTGGAGACAAACAAAGGGATTACCTTCGGGCACAACACACACAATCATCAGTGGATCACCAGCTTCAGGGCTTCGCTGGCCTCCTCGGACATCAAGAGGATCTTCGAGAGGCCATCCGACACAGGGTTCGTCACGCTGGACGATGTTTACTGGTTTAGCAGCAAGTGGGTTAATGGCAAGTTGAGGATATGGCCGGTAAGATACGGGATTGATGATGTTGGCACGCACAGGCACATGCTGGGGCGGCAGCGCATCCGAGTCTCGCACATAGTGACGCTAGCCCCGATCGACGGCGAGGTGGATCTCGCTTGGATGGAAGAGAACGCCAGGCAGAACAAACGGGAGAAGATGGTGGAGTTCATCGATGCTTAGCTTGAAATTGAAGCCGAAAGTGGATAGATTTGATAATTATACCCTGTCTCTCAGGAAAGGACTCCTTTGAGAGTGAACTGTTCAACGTGCCTATTCAGAACTTTGGATTTCATCTGGGAGAGTGTGTTACCCCTAAACGGAGTACAACATCTGAGATGGGCAATAAGAGAAAAAAGGACTATCCAAATATGAAAATCCAAAACATCACAGGCCAATCAACAGAGCAAAATGTGCAGGATATCTTAAGAGAAAAAGGGCTTGAAGTCGAGAAACCCAGGCGGGACATAGGTGTGGATTTGGAAGTCTGGCTACCTGCGAAGCCACAGAAAAAGATCTACATTCAAATCAAGGGACGTGGGAAGACACAGAAGAATAACCGATATAGATGGTTCCAAATAAGGACCACAAAGAAACAGAGAGACGATACCGTGAAGGCAGGACTGGCAGTTTCCGAGGCTTGGCAGAAAAAAGTTGATCTTTGCGACTTCTTCGTGCTGGTTTCCGAGGGGAAAAAAGAGAATTGGGTATTCCCGTCTGCAATAATACGCGAAATAGTCAACATCAACAAGAGCAGATATGGAAAGAGAAAAGACAACATCTCAGGAAAACAGGCGGAAATGGACCTGGATATGGAGCGAGACGGACAACCACTGACCAAAATCTATGAGTCATTTAAAGGCAACTTTGCACTCATAAAAGAAAAGTTAAACGGTGTGTAATGGCATGCGATGGACCAAAGATAAACCGGTCTTGCTGATGCCAGTGCTGACTTAATAAAGGGAAAACAACATGAAGCTTCTTGCTTTAGCCGACGACGAGCTGATGGATGTAGAACTACCAGACACCACGGCCGATGTGCTCGTCTCCTGCGGCGATCTTCCGGACTCCCTCATCCTGAAAGTGGCCGTACAAGTGAAATGCCGGATCATCTTAGCTGTAAAAGGGAACCACGATCTGCTGATGCCGTTCCCGACTCCGATCATAGACCTCCATCTCAGGACGCATGTGATTGACGGCATAACTTTCGGTGGATTCAACGGATGCTGGAAGTACAAGCCCAGGGGGAACTTCCTCTATGAGAATGACGAAGTGTCGCAGAAGCTGTCCTCTTTCCCGCCTGTTGATGTGTTTGTCGCCCATAACTCCCCCTCTGGGATGCACGAAAGGGATGGAGACACCCATAGGGGGTTTGATGCATTCAACGGATATATCGCAAGGACGCAGCCACGGATATTCCTACACGGCCACCAGCACCTCGCTGCCGAGACGATGGCGGGATCTACGAAGGTGCTGGGCGTGAACAGGTATAGATATCTTGAGGTTGTATAGCAATTGGAGTTTTTCCCAAAAATTGAATAATAAAGTTCGCAGGAGTAATTATGGCTAACTTTCAACGAAATGGGTCTATAAGCAATACATCTGTTGGCAAGGAATTTGAGGCTGAGGCAAAATCCTTTTTTGCTATGCAAGGAGTCATTCTTGATGAAAACATAGCAATAGAAATAGGGATTGAAGGCAAAAAGAAAGCACACAGATTCGACCTCGGTAATCTCATCAATAAAATCATAGTTGAATGCAAATCTCACACATGGACGGAATCAGAAAATATTCCCAGTGCTAAGATGACAATATGGAATCAGGCAATGTATTATTTCCATGCCGCTCCAAAGGATTACCGGAAGATTTTCTTTGTTCTCAAGCATTACAGCAAAAGGCATAAGCAGACCTTGGCGGCATACTATCTCAGAATCAATGATCATTTGATACCTAACGACGTAGAGTTTTGGGAATATGACAAAACTTCAACGATGGCACAAAGAATAAAATGAGATCCGGACTCTCCGGACGCTCTCATTTGAATATGCATGCGTATCAACGGTATGCCTAAGGGCATTGGCCAGATTTATAGAAGTGTAGTCTGAGCGATAGTTTCAACATAAAGAAGGACTTAACCAATGAAAATCGAATGCCCGTATTGCGGAAGCAGGATAGCTGCTGATGTAGACATAGGACAAGAGATACTTTGTCCTAAATGCGGAGAAAAGTTTGTATTCTCCGCGTCAAGTATTAAAAAGGAAATAGACAGAAAGCTTCTCGATCCCGCCGATCCAGGGGGCTTCTTTGCGAACTTCCCTCCGGAAGATGACAATCTATGATGAAAAGAAAGACTACAGAGCAAAAGCTGTAAATTATTTCCTGACATATCCTTCAATGGCATTTGAGATTTTCAGGATATTTTCAGGGGAAACCGAATTGCCGCTGCATTCGATGAATTTTGGTAGAGCCTTCTGGTTTAAAACCCAGACTTCCGGCTTGTGGGGCGAACTCTTTTTAACCCACCATTCGGGGAATAGAATTACCGGTTGGATAAAAATATCGAGGCCAGTCTGTTTTACAATAAACTCTCTCAGCCATCTTGACTGGGCTTTCGCCTGAATTATTGCGTCTGTTTCAGGCGGACCCCCATTTATCCGGATGGAGTCACCATCATAAAGGACTGAAATCTCGCCCTTCGATGGCTTCATTCTGGTCTTTGTCTCGATTGTGTAAACTCCATCGCAGGAAACTACCACGTGGTCAATGTTCCAGGATTCGCCGGGAATATCGTGATAGACTTTGTATCCTTTCTCCTTGAAAGAATCAAGGAATTCGCCGATGAACTTTTCTCCTTTAAGTCCAAGATTCAATGAATCTGCCACTTTTTTGAGACTGATAATTTTCAGAGATGCATAGATGATGACGACAGTTGCAATAACAGTGAAAAAGCAGTTTGACAAAAATAAATGACTCCTGGAAAAATATGAGAGCCAATTCATAATAGTGGCGATAAAGAAAAGCGCGGCAGCAAGGAAATAAGGAAGCATCCTGTCATTGAAAAGACGATCCAATTCCTCGTTCAAGGACTGCCCGGCATTTCGGAGAGGCTTCTCAGTAATTGGATTCCTTTTTCCCTGCCTATTGAATATTCCAGCCATTATTTATTGTCCTTTAAATGAAAATTATAATTTTGAATTTACAGCATTTCCCCTTCAATCGCAAGCCAATATATTCATCCAATACCAGTTATCCATAGCTTCCTGACAAGCGAGAATGGGCATACGACTCGTCGGAGCGAAGAAAGAAGCTGTGGAAAATTTCAAGGGAAATCTTATTTCTCCTCCTTGCCGTTCTCCTTCTTCTCATTTTCCTCGGCAAGATTCAGGAGCAAATCTATCCACTTGTCATTGTCGTTTTTCTGATTCATTTTTCAGGTTTGTAGATTTTAATTGTTTTGAAAAGCTCCTTGATCAGCCTGCTGGAATCATCCGAATTTCCCTCTTGAGCTGACCTGACAAGCGGAAATTTCACATGGCATGGGCTTATCCTGCCCTTGATTTTCACAAGGCCTTCCCCGACCTTGAGTCTGTCGAGATATACATCCTCGTCCTTCTGGAGAAAGAGCGCCTTCTTCGCGGCCATAAGGTCATCCTCGTTCTGAAGACCAAGAATAATCAGCGTGTTTGAGTTTCCTGTAAGATAAATCGGGGTCATTGATGGATGCTGAGTGATGTAGACAAGTCCCTCTCCAAAGCTTCTGATTTCCCTGAAAAGACTTTCAAGAGAATTGTTAGCCTGGGATTCAATATGCGTTTTGGGAAAAAGATTGTGGACCTCCTCGAGAAAAATCACATGCTGAAGCTTCTTAGTCTCACCCCTGTGAAGCCTATAGAGATGGATGAATCTTAGGACAATCTCCGAAAGAAACGTTCTCAAGGGTTTTGGGAGTTCAAAATCGAGTTCAAGTATGACAGGCTTCTCAAGCAATTCCTCAAGTTTAAGTGGATCCCTCGCGTTGAAAGACCTCGATGCCGGACCAAAAGTGAAAGTCTTCAATATCCTCATGCAACTGTCCCTCCAGAGCATTCTTCTGCCTCTGAACTGACTCTTCTCAAGTTCCTCTCTGGCATCATGGAAGTTTGGGAACTTGTCAATTTTTCCGTCGTAAAAACCGCATTTTTCAAACTGATTGTCAAAGAGATCTATGAAAATGTCCGCGACACCCGGACCTGAAATATGGGTTTTCTCCAGAACTTCGGCCAGAATGCTTATCCATGTTTTGGGATGAACTCCTGGAGGCGGTCTCAACGGATTCCAATGGAAGGGCGTGTCCGAGTTACGCCCGACGGAATAGACCTGAATATTTTTCGCTTTCTCATCCGACAAGTTTCTTATCTGTCTATATGAACGCTTCCAGTCAATCACAAGAAAAGGAATGTCTTTTTCAAGCAGTTCGAGAAGCAGCAGCTGGGCGACATTTGTCTTACCTCCTCCTGTAATTGCGAAAATTCCGATGTGCTTGATGAAATTCTCCCTTTCAAGACAAAGAGGGAACAGTTTTCTATTGGCATAGCAGACTGACCCGAGTTTGAATTCTCCTCCTGCATCTTTTTGTTCCGGAGGCGGCAGCAAAATACTTCTGTCGCTTACATCCCTCCCAAGATGCCTTGCGGCGAACATGAAAATCATGGATTCCGCCTCCTGTCTACTTTTTGGAGTCTCGGATGTGACATAGGCAAGCCAGAGATTGTCGGCCTTGATTCCTATAAGAGGTCTGAGTTTAACGCAAAGATCCTTAAGCTTTAAGTCTATCATTCATGAATTCCTCCTTTTTCTTCTGGAATTCACCATCAATTATTTTTTCAAGTCCGCCACCGCCTTTCATCAGCCTGGCTCTTGCAGTCGCCTGCTGATGCGCCTCCCATCTGGTTATGAAATGATTGTTCATTACTCCCACAACATCGTTCCAGCAGGAGATGTCCTGATCCCTTTTTTCCCTGCGGAGTTCGTCGGACATGCTCTGAAGCTTCAGAAAGCTGTCCCTGTAGGTGTATTTTAGTGCACCGGCGTTCCACAAAGTTTTCATGCCTCCGACTAAATCCTCCAGACTGCCCTGATCATCTTCGATTCTTCTCAGATTGTTTCTTCTGATACCAAGCCTTGCCTTGACTTCATGCAGGAGCATCCCGAGAATGCTTTTGAGGATTTTTGTTCTCTGATGTATGAATTCATCTATGGATTCGTCCTGAATTACATCTTCTTCCTGTCTTATCTCGTATTTTGTTACCATTTTATGATTGTACCTGCATTCAGAAGGGTGAGACAGCATATAAACATTGTCCAGTTTCTATTGGGAAAATGAATCATCGAAATTCCCAATAGTTTATGAGAAAGATTTATATACCGGAAATGTCGTTATCAACTGGTGATGAAAAAATGGGAGGTGGATTGGATAAAAAGAGGAAGGCAGAAACAGGCGATATTCAGGGTGATTCAAAACCCCATGACTCCTGCGGAAATACTCGGGAGATC
Organism: uncultured Lentisphaerota bacterium; assembly: GCA_903872565.1. GTDB lineage: Bacteria > Verrucomicrobiota > Lentisphaeria > Victivallales > GWF2-50-93 > CAIQLG01. The sequence continues at coordinate 35,876 of CAIQLG010000189.1, forward strand.
AAGGGAAATCAATTCAAAAATTACTTTCGGAGATGTCACCAACATTGTCCGCATGGGAGAAAAGAAGGGGATCGTAATTTGCCTGACTCCCGAAAGACTGACAGGCAGGATTTACTTCCTGACAAAATATGGGAGAAGCCTGGTCAATGATACTTATGGACTTAAAATCAGGAGGGAGAGAGCTGGAATTGACTGGGGCAAGTATGCTGATATTGCTGCTGGAAAGACCAGAAGGCATGTCCTGCTTGCGCTGGATCATGCTGGAATTCAGCATAAGACAGGACTCACGCTGGCGCAGATCAGAAGAAGAGTGAACAGCAAATATCCCACAAGCCTCAGCCAGATGCAGTCCTCGGTCAGGCCGCTGGCAAGGAACGGGCTTGTGACAATGACAGGATTTACAAAAAAGAGGAGCTTGAAACAATATGAACTGACGGATGAGGGAATGGCGATGAGCGGATATCTGAGGGAAATTTCCCAATAGATGTTCGAGAAGGTTTTTCTACCATGATTACGATAGCTGTGCATGGATGACACAAACGAAATAGAAACAATGGTTCTGAGGCTGAAGGATGAAATGCTTGTTGATTTGAATCCGAAGTTTGACGACCTGTCTTCTAAAATCCAGGATCTCGAGGAAAGTATCAATGAGGCGCTTCAAGCCCTTGACGAGAGGAGATATCTGACAGATAACAGGGAGTTTTTCGAGGAGTGAATTCTATAATGGTAAATTCAAAGGGGTGTTTGCCGATATAGAAAAGCGAATCTGGATTAGAAGCGGAATAGTCGAAGAACTGGACATGAAGCAGTCAAGGCTCATCGAGTATGTGCTTGAAAAGATAAGGCACTATTACAATGAACTTTACGGGACAAGACGATGCTACAGCTATCCTCTGACGCTTTCACGTCTAAGGAAGCTCTGCAACCGAAGTTCGTACTCGATAATGGGCGCGGTGAGAATCCTTGCGAACACAGTCCCCTATGGTTCGAAAGAAGAGCCTCCGATACATTACGACAGGGTAAAATCAGGCAGGAACAATTCGCATAGACCATATAGGATTTGGTTGAGGAGAGAACATCGACAATAATTTATATATGGCCATCTTTTGTGTTTGAGCAAAAACGACATTACCCCATTCCCACAAAGTATTTATGATTTCTAAGAAGCCATATAAACCGCATATTTGAGCAACTTATGGAGTCCCTTTTTCCTCGATCATCTTTCTTGCCCTTTCCAAAAGGCCAGAATCTTTTTCCGCTTCCTTCTTTATGTGGAAAGCTATGGGTAGATCATTCAGTCTATGCCCGTCAGAACCATTATTCTGAATCCAGTCGATCCATCTGTCAACATTGCCATCAAACAGCCTGAACAGAATTAGAAAGCTTGTATAGTATTGTATAACATCTTCCTTTTCTTTTTTTTTCTTGCCTGATTTTTTTAACCCCCACTTGATTTTATTACGGACACAATATTCAAACAATAATACAATTATGGCTTTTAGCTCTTCTGGATTATTCCCAAACTGATCCACGACGACAGCAAACTCTTCATGTAGTAGAGATAAATTGTCAACTCCTTTGGCGGAGCGATAACTACATTGAGTCTCCCCAACGCATGCACCTATTAAATGGTCTAAATCATCGAACAAGTCCTTTGAATTGAATTCTACTTCACAACCTGAGGATAAGATAATTTTATTGGGAAGGTTAGGCATATTTGACCTCTTTTGTTTATAATCCAAATATTGCATTACACACTCGGATTTCAACTGTTTTCGAGAAAAAATAATTCTGTGTCTATGTTTTATAATATTATACTTCCAAGAATCCCCACAATACTATGTATTGTAATCAATCCCACTTTTGCCTGCCAGAAAAACCGTAATCTGATCGAAAGATATAAATACTAGCGGCATTTATATCTTTTGAAATAAACAAAACGCAGAAACGAGAGCGAAACTTTTTCTATGCCTCTGGTGAACATTCAGAATAATTCCAATGTCCATACATTTTTAGTATTTGTAAGGGAGTCTGAATTTCTCCTGACTCCCGGTGGGAGCATTAGGAAAAATTCAAACGCCCGCACATTCATGCTATTTAGGCTTAATTTATTAGGAAAAAAGCAAGGAAAGGCAAAGAAGGCAAAGGTTGGAAGGAAGGTTATTGGAAAAAAGAAGAAGCTATAAGAGCTAATTCCATATAATTTGATTGGAAAACACCCACACAATACTATGTATTGTATTTAAACCCTCTTGGAATATTAGTTTTAACAAAGGTATTGCCTCAAAGGCCATGAATTATTTGCGCAAATGTATCGGAAAATTTTAGGATTTCCCTTTGTAAGTTGACCATAGTACGATTATAATACAACCTTATGTGATTTGATATGACTTTATCTATGCTACATAGGGAGCAAAATGATAATCGAAAAATGGTTGTCGCTGGACGAAATCGCGAAATACCTGCAAGTCCGCAGGGAGAGTATATATCGGTGGCTGGTCTCAAAAAAGATGCCTGGACACAAGGTGGGCCGCCATTGGAGGTTCAAGCGAAGCGAAATTGACAAGTGGGTTCGCTCCGGAAAGGCAAGCGACGATATACGCCGTGAAAAATACTGGGAATAGTATTGATACAAAAAGAGTTACAGTATGAGCCAAAAAGTTAAAAGAAAGCTACAAAGCTTTTTTCAGAGTATTGAGTTTTTTAAATTGACCCCATGATTAATAAGGAGGAAGTTTAATGTTTGATCCTAAAAAGTTCACCGCCCCAACCGCCAAACCACTTCCGGTCGTTTTACTTCTAGATGTCAGCGGGAGTATGCATGGTGCAAAAATTCAGAACCTCAATGAGGCAGTAAAGGACATGTTGGAAACATTTCGCGGCACAGAAAACATGGAAACCGAAATCCATGTTGCGATCATCACCTTTGGCGCGGAAGTGAAACTGCACCAGGCTCTGGCCAGAGCTGGGGACATCAACTGGCGTGACTTGTCCGCATCTGGCGGGACGCCGCTCGGCACCGCGTTCAAAATGGCGAAGGCGATGATTGAGGATAAGGATGTGGTGCCATCACGCGCTTACCGCCCGACAGTTGTTTTGGTCTCGGACGGACGCCCAGGCGACAGTTGGAGGCAACCACTTGACGATTTCATCGGCAAAGGGCGTTCCTCTAAATGCGACCGCATGGCAATGGCCATCGGCGCAGATGCGGATGAAGGCGTCCTCGGGGAATTCATTGCCGGCACCAAGAATCTGCTCTTCTACGCCGAAAACGCCAAGCAGTTACGTGAGTTCTTCAAATTCGTCACCATGTCGGTCACGATTCGGACAAAATCGCAGAAACCAGATGTTGTGCCGAACCCGAACGAAATAGAAGTTAAACCAGCCACTATTGAAGAGCGGAAGGAAAAGCCGAAACAGTCGCCTGTGCCAAAGCAATCCGGCGAAAAGACGACAAACGAGCAACCAAACGAAGAAGGATACTGGTAATGTTCGACGCAAGTAAATTCACGGTGCCTAAGGCAAAGCCATTGCCAGTTTTCCTTTTGCTGGATGTCAGTGGTTCGATGGGAGAAGTCGTTGATCCCGAAAATGTCCGCAGAACAGGACAGACGTTAGTAAGCGACGGGAAGACATGGGAATTGGTCGAGGGCGGGACTACAAAAATCCAAATCATGAATCAGGCCGTAAAGCAAGTGATTGATACCCTTGCCACCGAGGAGAGGATGGAGACTGAGTTCCTGGTTTCGATCATTGTATTTGGCGACAGGGCGGAGCAACATCTCCCGCCGACGGCCGCATCGTCTGTTAAATGGACGGATATGACGGCTAACGGGAATACGGCAATGGGAGAAGCGCTCAAAATGGCGAAAGAGCTGATTGAGGATAAAAATGTTGTCCCTTCACGCTCCTACCGACCAACGGTGGTCTTGGTTTCGGATGGACAACCGACGGACGAATGGCAAGTTCCATTGGAGTCTTTTATTAATGATGGCCGTTCCTCCAAATGTTTTTTTATGGCGATGGGGATAGGCGAGGCTCACGGTATAAAGGTGCTTGACCGCTTCATCTCTAAAACTCCAGTCTTGGCGGAGGTGAATGGGCATGTAATCAAGAATATCGTGTTTCATGCGACAGAAGCGGATAAAATACATGATTTTTTCCTCAAAGTTACAATGTCGGTAACTACTCGTAGCAAATCGCAGAATCCAAACAGCGTCCCAAAATCTACGAAATCAGGTTCATCCGAAGAAGATAATGGTTATTGGTAAGGAGGATCTAGTTGGGATACAAAATATAGACTTTATGCAACTTTCGAATTGGAGGTAAAATATGCCACAGGCAGTCGGAGATCCAGATGAACTGGAACGTTTCGCGCAATCCTTGCAACAGTTCGTTGATTCGCTCAACGATGCTGTTGGTAACCTCAATGGAGCATTCGCCTCGCTTGGTGACACCTGGCAGGACGAGAAGCGGGCACAGTTTGAGGAGCAGTACAATACACTCGTTCAACAATTGAGGCAGTTTGATTCGAACGCAACGGAACAGATTCCATATCTGACCGCGCTTGCGGCCCGGTTGCGCGACTATCTGCAAAGTTAGAGGAATCATCATGGCGCAAGTCTCTATCGGACAAGTTGAAAATCTGGAAGATCTCGCACGGGGACTGGAGTCCGTTCGCGAGGCTCTGGAGTCAGCATGCCGAGAACAAATCGCCGCGGCAGAAGGCAAATATGCGGAGGCGCGGGAGGAGACGCAAAACAGCGAGAGCATGTTGGAAAATGCCTGTCAGGCTGAGATGGAGGCACAACAGGCAGTTGAAGATGCTCAACAGAATTTGGAATCAGTCGAAGCTGCTTTAAGTGCTGCTGTATCCACGTTGTCGGATTGTGAGGCGCAACCTTCCGATGAAGAAGGCAGGGGGCCAGACTGCTCTGGTGATGAGGCTGCTGTCGCAGATGCGCAAGAGGTTGTCACAGAGGCGCAAAAAGCTGTCGCAGAAACGAAAGCCGAGCTGGAGAAAGCTACTGAAAACCGCCAGAGTATGGAACAGCGCGTAGAATGTGTAAAACAGGCATTGGCGATAGCAGAGACACTTTTTGAACAGGCCAAACAGGAATGTGCATCCCGCATTAATGCAGTATGCAATGCCATAGAAATTGGTAAAACTCGTCTGACTGCCGCGCAACATGCGTTGAAAGCATATCTCGCGACCAATCCGTCTGCGGCACAGTTCCACTCATGGCTGCATTGGCATCCTGAACAGGGGAAGCCGATAACGCCGGATGTCATACGTGACCGTATGAATCTATCCGTTGAACAACAGCATTTGCTACAGGAGTATCTCTATGACAGAAATCCTGCTTATCGGAATTTAATTGACAAATATCGCGGAGAATGGGCGACGGCAAAGGGCGATGTCGAACGCAACATAGTCAACCGTGAAACCCGGATACATCTGTGCGGCGAGTTCGCGGAACAAATAGCACGGCATGCACTTGCTCCATTAGGCGGGAAAATCGAAACGCAGGGGCGGACTTTTGTGGGGGACGGCGGCAGATATACGAAGACGGATTTGCTTGTGACGGACTTGCGTGTTCCGGTCATTCTCGGTCGTGGTGATGGCATGGGGGCACCGGCTGGCGGCTCGATGGCGTTTGAGGTGAAATGCGGCAAATCGGATTACCTCTACGCGCAGAAGGAGCACATGACATTCCAAGCTGAGGGTCATAAACAGGCGGATGCGCATTGCACCCTCTGTTCGCGGGACATCCATGACCTGCCTCCGGAGAAAGAAAAAGAATTGCGTGATGCATTGCGAGACGCCGGCTCGCCGATGGTCGGCATGTTGCCGACAAAGAATGATATCGACCAATCGTGCCTCGAATTCATACGGGAAGGCGCGGAGGAGGAAAAAAAATGAGAATACGACTCACGGTAATCCCGCTTGATGACCTTGATCGGGTCCGCCCTCTGGTTGACGCGCTTCGTAACGCTGTCAACTCTGGAGATATGGACGGCATGGACACAGCCACGGAGAAACTGACTACTATTACTGCAACGGGGCATTCGATTGATCTTCCTGAGGAAGAGTGGCGAAGATTTCTGGCCAAAATCAGGGCTAAGAATCCGGAGTTCCAATCCGACTATCTGCTATCTGGTGGACTTTGCACCGAATATTTTTCAAAAGTAACATCGGAAACAATGGTTCTCCAGCTACCGATTGATAAGAAGGAGGGCAATTATGTTTGACGATGTCTTCGGAATGACAGGCCAATGTGTGGAAACTTTTCGTAATGGTGTAAAAGACTCTTTCGGCGCCTCCATTGTTGCCGATGTGCTTGATCCGATTTGTAATGAAATCGGCTTGCTCCGCTCGTTCAACGAGGAATTTCAACGCCAATCTATGAACATAGAGCGGGTCTTGCAGGAGGCGCGGTCATTTCATTTCAAGGAGAGGTCTAAGTGATGAGCAAGACAAAAGGGCATTTCCAGGATTGCATTGCCAAACTGGTCAGAGTTGTTGAGAATTATCAGGACGGAATCGCGCTCATAGACCGGGAATTCGACGATGCCTGCGAACAAATTGACCAATCCATTACCAGCATTCGCGGAGAATCTGCGAAGCGTGACGGGCATTCCCAAAACGAAATTTTGCAGGAAAAAAAACTGCGCCAACAATCAGAAATAATCGAACGCGACATCTCAAAGACCGAAGCTGAAATTGCCAGGCTTGACCAGGGAATAGCCGCTGTTGACGCGGCTATCCAAGCAATGAAACAGGAGAAAACGAGCCTTGAACAGCAAATACAAAACCGTTGTCTCATAGAGATGATTTACTATATTTTTTGCCAGGACAAGGATAAAGAGAGAAGCGACAGGTTGCAAAACGGTCTTGACAATCGGGCTAAAGAAAAATCAGCTTTGGAACAAACCAAACGTGAATTCGAATCAACCAGACTGCAAGCGATCTCCAAGAAGAAAAGCCTTCAAACGACATTGGCCGAAATCCGCCAAAAACTAGCAGCACTTAAAATATCCGCTAAATGTGCGAATGAACAGGAGCGGATTCTCGCAGGCAAGCACACGGAAGCAGAGAGCCGGAGAAAAACGCGGAAAAGCAATCTGTTGACATCCCTTTCCCCCGCATGGGAAAGGGCATCAGCTGAAACGGCACAGGGTGTGGCACGGGTTCGCAGGCAACAACCCGCTTTCATTGATTTGCGCGAGTACAATCCGTGCATTACATTGTCTATGCCAGGCGTTCTCCTCCTTGGTTCGCAACAGGTATCATTCAAAGAACTCCACTGTCTGGTTCCGCATGTCATTCCGTTTCCATTCGAACATGCTCTTGTTTTGCCTGAGGATAATGCGGCGCAACAGCGCCTGGCGCATCATCTCCTCCTGCGGTTTTTGCAAGCCGTTCCTCCAGGACGGCTTGAATTAACTTTGGTTGACCCGCTGAAACTGGGGCAGTCTTTTGCTCCGTTTCTCACGCTTTTAAATGTGGAGCAATTGATGCCACAGAAGCATGTGCTGACTCGCGCCGACGAAATTGAATCCACGCTCGCTAATTTGACGGATGATACCGAAGACCTGATTCAACACCGATTCAAGGGAAGGATTTCCAACTGGACTGAGTTCAACACTGCGAACCCAGACAACCAGTTGCAGTATAAAATTCTCTTGCTTTTCGATGTTCCCGAGCAACTGTCGGACAAAAGTTTGTGGTATCTCGAACGATTAGCCGAGAACGGACCGCGTTGCGGAATACTGCCCATTATCGCTATTGACAGCCAGCGAATTGAAGACAGGAGGTATGAGAAGTTTCGCGACTCTCTGAAAAATTCGACTCAACGGCTTGATGCGCTTCTGTATGTCACGGACAAACTTGGAGAAGGGCTCTCAGTGTCATTTCAGGCTGAGGAGTGGCCACTACGGGAGGTGCTGGACAAATTCCTGTCCGCTCTTGCAGCAAGCTATGCCGAGAAGGGGCGGTTCAGCAAATCGTTGCCAGACCTATGGAAAGTCTATGCAAAAGGTGCCACGACCATCGGTGGTTTCGACATTCCCATCGGCTGGACGCATCCTGGAGAAATCGTGTCGCTGACGCTTGGTTCGACGAGCTCCGAACATCACGCTCTCTTAGCAGGAAAGACCGGTTCCGGAAAGTCCAATCTCCTCCATGTCATGATTCATTCTATCTGTGAGAAATACGCACCGAATGAGCTTGACCTCTACTTGCTGGACTACAAGGAATCCACGGAGTTTACGGTCTATGCGAACCCACTGCTACCCCACGCACGGCTGGTCGCGACGGAAAGCGACCCAGAATACGGAGTAACGGTGTTGCATCACCTGGTGGATGAACTCGAAAGCAGGGCAAGGCTCTTCAAATCAGAGGGTGTCCGTGATTTTGCAGAATACCGAAATGTGCGCCGTAACCAATTGCCGCGCGTCCTTTTGGTCATCGATGAGTTTCAGGTCTTGTTCACGGAAGAGCGCCAAATTGCGGAAAGAGCGGAGAAACTGCTATCGCAACTTCTCAAGCAGGGGCGTTCCTTCGGCATTCATCTCCTCTTGGCGACGCAAACATTGAAAGGCATCAACGCTTTGTCGCTTAGTTCCCTTATTTCACAGTTGGGCTGTCGCATTGCGCTTGCCTGCGGTCAGGAAGATTCAGCCATGATCCTCAGCGGCAACAACTGGGCGGCATCTGAACTCAAAAGCCCGCCCGAAGGCATCATCAACAACGCCAACGGCGCGAAGTCAGGCAATATCAAGTTTCTGATTCCACTGGCGAAAAAAGAGTTTTGCGACACTCATCTTAGTCAATTGTCGGACCGCGCATTGAAGCGCGGCCTCAAAAGCAAAACGCGGATTTTTGATGGTGCAAATCTGCCGCGCCGTCCGGCATTCAACGGTTTCAAAGCCATCTGCGGGCGAGCGGATGCACTTCTCTTGGGCGAACGGCTGACCTTCACTGCCGATACGCTATCTATCCCGCTGACCGCGCGCCAAGCCTTCAATGTGTTATTCAGCGGTTACAATGATTTAATTCACGACGGACTGCTATCTTCGGTCCTCGTCAGTTTGTCATGCACCGAAGCTTTCGATGAAATCGTCTACTTCAACGGACGGGGAATTTCGCCTCTCGGCGGTTTCACCGATGTTTCATCGGCGTTGGGAGGGCGGTTTAAAGCGTTTGACGATATCGGCGCTTTGCCGTTGCAGGAAATTGCGGACAATATCGGCAAACGACGCATTGCGCTGATTGTGGATGGTTTGGACGCGGAAAAGACCCTGCATCCCATCCAGACATTCAAGACACCGAAACCGGGAGAACCACAGATGCCTGCCGACCTTTTGAAACGCATCGCAGATGATGGCTCGCGAAAAGGGACATTCGTCCTCGCTTTTATTGACAACTGGCGACGATGCGCCACTTCCTGCAAAGACCTATTTAACCTCTTCGAGTTGCGAGTGGCATTCTGCATGAACGAGGATGACGCAGGCGCAATGGTTAGCGGCGGCATTGGCAAATTCAAAGGGATAGAGAAACCCAACCGGGCGGTATTCGTTAACCGTATGACAAATGAAACATATTGGTTCCGGCCATACATTGTTGAACCAGAGGTGGATGCATGATTCTTTATCTGATTTGTGATAAATCCGGCAGCATGTCAGAGGGAGGAAAGCACCTTATTCCGCGAGTTGTGGCGCGGGCAACGGAGCAATATATCCGTCTCGGATATGGATGTGCGGATTTGAAACTGGTCGCATGGGGCAATGAAGCACGGGTTGTCGAGTGGATTCCGGACAAAGAATTCCCGCCGGAAATGCTGGTTTGTGAAAATGCGGCAAACTCGCAGGCACTAACCACTCTTCTCGGAGAGCAACCCGATGGTAAAGTTTTGCTTGTCACAGATGGGTTTTGGTCACAGAATGACGCGAAAGTATTGAAACGTTGGAAGGAAAAGCTTCAACAAGACACGCTCCGTATCATAAAGGTAGGGGCTGATGCCAATCCGCAACTTAAAGGAAAGGATGTTTTTTCCGCGGAAGATTTGTTTGCTGCGCTGGATGGCTGGGTGGAAGGGGGTGCAAGATGACCGTCTGGAAGAGTTTTGGTGCGAGCGTGGTCGGTCCCGCTCATGTCGCCACAGGCAAACCGAACCAGGATGCATGGGCGGCGTTCCATCATGTTTGGAGCGATGGCATCGTCGTCTCTGACGGTCTCGGCTCAAAACCATTTTCCAACTTCGGGAGTCATGCTGCCTGTCTTGCCGTGGTCAACACCATAAACGCTTGCCGTGGCAAAACCGAGATATCAAATATTTGCCTGTCAGACCAAATCAAACAAAAATGGCTTTCCATTATTGTCCCGCTTGAGCCTCGCGATTGCGCCGCAACCTGCTTATTCGCGTTTCGCATTGGCGATAGAATGCTTCGCTTGGGAATGCTTGGCGATGGTCTTGCTGCGGCTGTGAAAAACGATGGTTCAGTCGTCTCGTTGTCCGACGATAAAACTGAAAGCTTTTCAAATATCACTGCCGCGCTTTCGCCGAATGTGACTGAGAAAGACTGGCGATGGCTGTCCGTTCCAGAGGATGAGTGCGAGTCAATAATCCTCTGCACCGACGGTGTATCTGATGATTTGAATGACACCAACGGTTTCGTAAAGGGATTCGCCGGTGCGCACTGCAAACTTTCCTCGGTATCTGCTGCTCGTAGAGCCAGAGATATACTGGAAAACTGGCCAACTCCCAAGCACAGCGATGACAAGACCATAGCCTGCCTTTTCCGGGAGAAGGTGGCAGATGAGTAATCCCGACAAAATGTCTAAAAACAACACAACCGCATCCCAGAAGTCACTCGCTGATGAATACGGCAACTTGCATTGTCGCGCCGATAAACTCGCCAGTGGCGGACAAGGCGTCGTCTTTCGTACTACGGATATTGACTTGGCGATCAAGCAACCACTCGACGCATCTGGATCCCCGGATAAGAATGCCAATCTGCGTGACCGTTTCCAGAATATCCGCCTCCTGCCATTGCCGCCGCGCATTCCGATTTCCCTGCCGCTCGCCATCCTGCGCGACGAACCAGGCTATGTGATGCGCCTCTTGAACGGCATGAAATCGTTCGAGGTTTTCGAAATGAACGGCACAACTAAGAAGGCACTCAGGGAAGCGGTGGCGGCAAAAAAGCAGGAACTCCCCAAATGGCTCGCGGTGATACCCGACAAGGACATAGCGTTGCGGCTTTTCCATTATGCCAATACCGGTTCGACCCGTCGTCGCCTGTTTGCTCTCTCTAAATGCGCCTCCATTCTCGCCCGCCTCCACAGCGCCGGGCTGGTCTATGGCGACATTTCACCGAACAATGTGTTCGTCGGCGATGGCGATTCCCGCGAGGTCTGGTTGATTGATGCCGACAACCTGCGCTTTGAAATGGCCGAAGGCGGAAACTCTGTCCATACGCCGCATTACGGCGCACCAGAAATCGTTCAGCGACGCGACCAATCCCGTCCGCGCACAGATTGCTGGGCGTTCGCAGTGATGGCTTTCGGAATGCTCGCGCTCTGTCATCCATTCATTGGGAAAAAGGTGCTGGAACCCGATAATGACGAAGGCGGATGGGATGCCGAACCGGCCTCGGACGGTGCGCCAACCGATTTGGACGAACAGGCATACGCCGGCTACCTCCCGTTCATAGATGACGAAGACGACGATACCAATGCCGCCGTTTCAGGCCTGCCACGCGAACTCGTAGCAACGCCGGGGCTTCGCCGTCTCTTTCAGGAAACCTTTGGAGCGGGAAGGACACAAGCACACCGTCGCCCTTCGATGTTCTTTTGGGCAATCGAATTGGCGCGTACATTTGATCAATCGTTGCTTTGTGCCGAATGCAAGATGAGTTATTTTGCAGAGAACAATCAGAAATGCCCGTATTGCGATGCCCCGCGTTCTGCGTTCATCCGTGCAAAGACAGCCCGTTGGGATCTGCTGCTGCCTGCAAACACCACTGAGTTCGCCTTGCCCCGCCGCCTTTTCTTCCCGTTTTCAGTCGAACATAATGATGACACGGAATACGAGGCGAATTTGAACTTCGCCAAGAAGACCGCGATACCCGTCCGAGGAGAGCGCCAGTTCCCTGATGGCTTAACCTTTGACTTTGTTGAGGCGATAAAATGAAATTTGAAGACATTCCCGCTGAAATCATAAATATCCGTGTCAAGGCCACGGATGCCTCCATTCAAGAATTGAAGGAACAAACCGTTATGTCGGTCTCAGCTTGCTTAACCCGCCCAGGCGAGTTTGAAATCAGACTCAAGGATTCCGTCATTTTCGTCAAACCGACCGTTGATGCAGATATCCGTCGCCTTGCCAACGAACTCGCCAGCGGGCGTGCCATGCTTGCACAACTTGCAAACACCGCAAAGGACTGCAGCATCGAATTGCAAATCGCCTTCTTCACAGGTGAATGCCTGGAAATGGGCGACATCGAAATCGGCGTGGATGAGTATGTAGAGCAGATCTTTCAGAAAATCAACAGCAAAAAACTCTCTGGGGAAAAACTCTACGGTGCCATCGAAAAATGTTGCTGTTATGTCAATGCAGGTCAACCGTTCTTTTTTATCATCGCCGGTCCAGCGATTGAAAGAGATTTGAAATTGGAATCGGAAAAAAAATCAGAAGAGGAACCAGATGAGAGTGGTGATGTTGAAGAAGTTGAAGTATCGGACGTTGAAACATCTTCGCCAATTATGGAAGTAACCTTACTAAAAGCCGAACCAACCCACAACAATTCGTTCTGCATCAGGGGCGATAAAATTCGCTTTGTTGCCACCGAAACCCAATTGCCTGATGGAAAGTCCGTTTACATCGCCACGCGTCTGACTAATACTAAAAACGAACCGGACCGCGCATTACGTATCGCCAAAGGAAAACTGAAATTTGTCGACTGGACGCAGACGGGGCAGATTCAGATTCTTACCAAGGCGCAGATGACCGCACTCACCCAGGAAGCCGGGAGTTATTTGAAAAAATGGGACGAGTTCGGCGACATTGAAGGTGATCTCTTGCTCGAACACGCCCGGGAAATCGGGGCATTGCAGTATTCAGACATGAAACACAACCGTGACGGTACGGTTACGGTTCGTATCACCGAAGCATCGGACACCGCATTAAAAGCCCTATCTGTAGGCGGTGTTGAAGAGGTTGAGCTTATCAATGATTTACCGGAATATCTTAAAAATCCTGATTTGGCCTTCAAAGAATTTGTCGGTGGCATCGAAAAACAAACGGAGGACGAAGCCTTCTTCGAAAAACGAAAGAAAGAGCGAAAAGAATCGGATCTGTATTTCAAAGTTTCCGATTTTGACGCTGATTCAATGTCGCTCACGATTGAAACGGAGAATCTAACTCAATCGTCTGGAACTCTCATCCTCTCGCTGGCGGGCGAAATTGCGCAAATCAAGCGACGGATGATTGCGCGCAAGGCGATTCTTGAAGGTCGCTCCGCAAACCCGCAGATTGGATTGCTGATTGAAGAAAATGACCAAATCTCGCAAACCCGACCACCCCACAAAATCAAAGCACTTACCGCCTTTGTTCGCAACAAAGTTTTCAGAAATCAGCCAACTATAATGCAGGAAAAGGCGATTGAAGTCGCGTTGAACACGCCCGATATAGCACTCATCCAAGGTCCGCCAGGCACCGGCAAGACCACCGTCATCGCGGCAATTCTCGAGCGACTTAATGAGGAGGCAGACAAGCGTGGCGCAAATATCAGGGGCGTGGTTCTTCTGACCGGATTCCAGCACGATGCTGTCGAGAATATGATTGACCGTATTTCTCTCAATAGCATTCCTGTTCCCAAGTTTGGCAAACGCTCCGGTGCTGATGAAGAAGATTCAAATGCTTTTGAAAAGAATCTCCAAGAGTGGTGCGCTAAAATCTACACAGAACTTCGCAGTAAAAATCTGCAAATCATGGAAATAGAGAAGGAAACTGAAATCAAGAACCTCTGCCTGCAATACATCCAGACGCCGACGCGGACACTGGCGACGAATCTCGCTAATAAAATAGCCAATCTCGGCGTCAATATACTCGGAGAGGATTCTTCGCGCCGCGCCTCAAATCTCGCGAAAAAACTTACCATCGAAGAAAAACTCAATGCTGAATCAAATTCATTGCTGGATGCGGTGCGCCGTTTGCGCATCAGACCTGAAAGTTTTGCTGATGACGGAACGGAACGGGCGACCGATGTGCTGGATGATTTGAAAGACATCCTTGAAGAGAACGAACGCGACTTGTTGGACGAAGCAAGCCTGTGGCTTATAGAGGACGGCCTTCCACCATTTTTAAACGATTTGGCGGTGCTGAAAAAGAAACTCCTCATCCGTTTTACAGCTCCACCCATGTTCCGGGTGGAAAAGCAAAGCGATGAAGTTATCGCGATGGCCGAGGAGGCTATCAAGAGAATTAAAGCTGCCGGACTCTCTGCGACTGACGCGAAATCCGCCGCACTTGCTGAGTTCCTAGCTGAACTAGAAAACAATCCCCATGGGATGATAGACGCGGTATCAGATTACAGTTTTGCTTTCGCCGCCACCTGTCAGCAGAGTGTCAACAAGCAGATGCAAAAACAAAAGGGCATTACAGGAAACAACCCGGAGCAGAAGTTGGAATACGAATTCGTGATTGTGGATGAAGCCGCCCGTGTCTCTCCACGCGATCTCATGATTCCGATGGCTCAGGGCAAGCGGATTATCCTTGTCGGCGACCACCGCCAGTTACCGCATATTATTGAGGAGGAAGTCGCCCGCAGGATGGAAGAGGGAGAGTTGGGGGCGGAAGAATCCGACTGGATTAAAAAGTCAATGTTCGAGTATCTTTTCTCTGAACGGTTGAAGGCTTTGGAGCAGAAAGACAAGATCCTACGCCATGTCACACTCGACACGCAATACCGCATGCACCCCCTTCTTGGCGACTTCATCAGCCGCAACTTCTACGAACGCTTCGACCCGTTGGAGAAATTTGGATCGGGTCGTACAGAAAGTGATTTCAAACATAACTTGCCAGACACAGAAAACAAATCCGCCATTTGGCTGGATGTTCCTGCCTCGAAAGGCAAGCATGACCGCAGCGGAACCAGTTGGATACGTCGTGCTGAGGCAGCCGCAATCGCCAGGCAGCTAAAAGACTGGATGAAATCAAAGGAAGGTGAAAGCCTATCTTTCGGTGTGATTTCGTTCTATAAGGCGCAAGCAGAACTTATCAAAAAGCAACTCTGGAAAATTACGGATGACGACAGGAAGCTTCGCATCGGCACCGTGGACTCTTTCCAAGGCATGGAGTTCGATGTTGTCTTTCTCTCTATGGTCAGGACAATACGTCAAAACTGGAAACAGCGTACCGATGATGAGGAGAAACAAGCGCGAAGCCTCTTCGGCCACCTCTGCCTCTGCAACCGCCTGAATGTCTCCATGAGTCGACAGAAAAAACTGCTGGTGGTGGCAGGGGATTCAGGATTGCTTCAAAGCGACCTCGCTGAGAAGTTCATCCCGGGTTTGGTTGATTTCTACAAGCTTTGCCAAAGTAAAGGGAGGGTATTGTCATGCCAATGAACTTCCTTGATTACGGTAAAATTAGTCCATTCGGGGAAATAGTCGGCAGACCGCGCAGTCTCGCATGGCCGGTGAATGTCTTTCGTGTGACTTTGCCGAAAGTCTCGGAAGACGGTGACGGCCTTAACCCGTTCGAGCGTGTTATCCTGAAGATTATCGCTGCAGGCGCAGCACGAGAAACTGGGGCGCTTGCACGGGAGACATGCATTCCAGTTGACCTAGTTCAATGCGTTTTACTGCGCCTTCGAGACAAAGCGTTCATAGACGAACACAACGACATTATCAACCAGAAACGTAAAACTTGGGAAAACATGGAGGAAAAGCCGCCAGTATTTGTCAGCGCACTCTTGTTCCGCGAATGCGCCACAGGAAAGATTATGCCGTTTCTTCATCTGCTGGGGGATAATAATCCGTTGAAAAAGAAAGAGGACAGAAACAAAATATTTAAGAAAATTCTTTGGGTTGATGAGTATAAAAACAGTTCGCCAACACCCCGTAATGTCATCTCTGCATTCCGGGCGATGAAGAAACGATCTATGGCTTTTGGAGACGAAACGAGCTTACCTGCGGTTCAACAAATCACCATAGCCAATGAACCCGAAGAGTATTATCTCGACTGCCCCATCGCCATACAGAAAAGCGATGGCGAGTTCCGCATCGCCGACCCCTTCAGCAACGGTTTCTCTCTGCTTCTTGAAAACGCGTTCAGCTGCTTGCTTGAACAGGATAATATACTGAGCGATTGGCTGATGAACTGGAGACAGAATTTGTCAAATCCTAGACAAGACAAGCATACTACAACCCCCAAAGAACCCTATGACAACGATGCAAACATAGGACGCTATCCAAATCTGGTTTATAACCTGCGCATTGGAAAAAACACACAATATCGTTCAATCGAACAGATTTATGCCGCGCTCGAATGGGCATTGTTCTATGCTTGCGCCCAATGCCCATTCGACACTGCTCTCAATCAACTCAGGTTTACAAATCAATCAGAGCATACCAATATTTTGAAGAGGGCGGCGGAAAGAATAGGACTTGTCCTGCCTGAATACGACTTTCACGCGGTGCCCAGCGGAAAACTCGATGCTTTCATCTCCGGCGAAGCGGAAATGGCAACAGTTCTTGGCATTGCGCTTCTGATGGCCGCAAACGATAGCTCACATCCATTGCGACGGATTGCTGCTCTTCATAGCGACTTCATCATTCGGATTTTCGACATCAAAAAGAAACGAGATACACAAGGGCACGGGAAAGGCAAAGTTCAAAAGAACGAACTCGAATTACAAGAAGAAGCTTTTATGCGAGAGATTGTCACTGCACTGTTGCCATCCATGCGGTTCTCGAACACACCCTCAGTAGAGGCAGACAAGTATGCCGTCGCGGATTTGCTGCTTGATGCGCGAACCAGCATTCAGAGTGAATTCGGTTTCAAACTCTTCAACTGCCTCGGAACAGATTTACAAGACCGCCTGATTTATGCGGAGCGCTTCTGGTTGTCCTGCAAAGACGGTGATGACGCGCTCGCATTCGCCTGTGATTTGTATGCCGCATTGCAACGGGTGTTCAGGCAAAGACTTTCTGGAGTCTTGCCGCCGGACATCAAGGATTTCGAATTTCCTGTGATAGCGCAGAAAAATGCCAACGATTCCGGATTCGGAGAGTTGCCGGAATGTCTGTGCACCGTCAAACCAAGCGCAATCCGAAAAACCTTGCAAGGGGACGACCAGACGCTTGGTGCTTGCGTGGTAGCATTTCTCCTTGTATCCGTCCCCGACACCTTGCGCTCTATTGCTGATACCCATCCTTCATTCACTTCCGATGTTGCGGACATTATCACTTTACGCGGACACGGCAATGAGCCATTGCCTTTACCTAAAGGCGATATTGGCAAATTTCGTAAAGAATCATTTAAGATCATCAATACATTATTGGAGGTATGAACATGGGGCTATTTGGAATGAACGAAGCAGAACTAAAGAAATATTCAGCTGAACTTCTGCAACGGGAAACAAATTTGAAAAATCGCGAAAGCGATATTAACCGCGAGAAATCCAATTTGGAACATGAGCGGGAACTTCTGCAATCGGATAAATCAGCATTTGAAAAAGCACGCACTTATCACTTGGAGGAAGTTAAAAGGGTTAGTGAACAAAACTCTAGTGAGTTTTCCAAGATGGAAAGTCGCCGCCAAGAATTGGCCAAACAAGAGGCTGAAGCGAAGGCAGGCTTTGTAGAAAAGCAGCGCGATGTTTTCAAAGAAGTTGTCGAAAAAAGGATATCTGAACTCGATGCCCGTCAAAAGGACTTGAACGATGTCGCTAAACGCATCGCCGATGAACTTGCCGCGCTCCATAGCCGCGAAGGTGAGATTGCACAACGTGAACTTGCAGTAACAGAAAGAGAACAAAAGGCTGATGCTGGATTCGCCGACAAAGCAACGCAGCTGGCGGCAAACGCGAAACATCAGTACGAGGTAAATCAGGAAGAAGCAAACCGTCTCATAAAATGGGAGGATGAACTTGTAAAAGGAAAGACAGCACTGGAGTCTGCTAAAGAACAACTACGATGCCGTGAGCAATCCGTCATTGATGCCGAACTAAAACGCGATGCTGGTTGGACGGACAAGCGTGTTGCGTTAGAAAAGGAACTCCACTATGCACGGCAGAATTTACAAGAAGAAATAGCTGAAATCCGTCTCGCCGTCCAGCGCGAAACCGCTCAAAAGAAAGAATTAATGCTGGCCGATTTGGAAACTGAGACTTCCAATCTTCTCGAAAAACGACTTTCCGAAATCACAGCCGCTGAAAACAAGGAACGAGAACGGATCCGCAAGGATGCGGAAGATGAGGCGATGCGTATCCGCACCGAAATCGCCAATGAAAGGATGCTGTGGACGAAACAGCAGGAAGATGCTCGCAAACATTTGGAGGCCGAACGGACTGAACTTGAAAAGCAAAAGAGCGCGGTGTCCGCTCTACGGAGCGAACTCGAAGGCTGCAAAACTGAATTTGAAGCAAATGAACGGACGCTCGAGCGGAAGGAACAGCGGCTTGAACAGCAATGGAAGAAAAGGAACGACGAGTTGGACGATACAATCGAAGTCGGGCTTGAAGAAGAACGCAAGTCGCTGGCTGTTGAAAAACAGTCATTCAAAGATGAAAATAACCGTCTGCGCGAAAGCCTTCGCATCCAAACCGAACTTGCCGGAGCGTTCGACCAGTTGAAGCGACAACTCGGCGAAAAAGACCCAGCCGAAATCCTCCGTGACCTTAACAGCAAAACGGATGAACTCAAGCGATTGCGCGAAGAGCTCTCCACCCGCCCTACAGAAGAGATGCGCGAAAAATATCAAAATATGGATTCCGAATCTCAACGACTGAAGGCCCGAATCGACGATCTCGAAAATCAAATCAACGCCAATGCCACCACGGTTTCGGAAACCGCAGACCTGCGCCGCAAAAACAGCGAATTAGGTGCAGAAAATAAATCACTCGCGCAAAAGGCATCCCTCTTCGAGGGTGCAGCGAACGAGGCACAAGCCGAACTCAACCGTCTCCGCGCCGCCTACGAACGGCCTGCCGAAGTCGCCGCCCGATATAAGGAAATAGAGATGCCACATATCAAGGCGGACAAGGCGAAACAACCGACGAAAGCCGACATTGATGAAATCACTTGGCTCAAGGGGGTCTGCAAAGCTTGCGACGGGTACGGATTTCACTTCAATCCGCGTATTCTGAAAGCATTCCACACAGCACTTAAAATCGCCGATTGGTCACAATTAACCGTTCTAGCCGGCGTCTCCGGCACCGGTAAGTCAGAATTGCCCCGCCTATATTCGCACTTTGGCGGGTTGATGTTCGAACCGTTGTCTGTCCAACCGAACTGGGATTCGCAGGAATCCATGCTTGGATTCTTCAACTCGATTGACAACAAGTTCGACGCACAACCGGTGCTGCGGTTCCTGGCGCAAAGTCAGCAATCCGGAAACGAAACATATGAAAAGCGCATTGCGCGCTGGAAGAAAATGTCTGGGAATAAACTCGAACTCGATTCTGAAAAGAATAAGGAACTGATTGAGGCGATGAAAGAATCGGATTATCCGGGATTGGAAGACTGTGTTTGTATGGTTCTTCTCGACGAGATGAACATCGCTTACCCTGAACTCTACTTTGCCGAGTTCCTGAGCAAACTCGAACTCCGGCGCGGGATGAAAGGAGAAGTGCCGTGTTTGCCTGTAAAAATCGGTGCTGGAATGCCTCCTTACCAACTTCCGCTAGGTCGTAATATCCTCTGGACGGGAACAATGAATCAAGACGAAACAACGAAATCGCTTTCTGACAAGGTACTCGACCGCTCCATTATCATTCACTTCCCGCGTCCAACCAAACTCATACGCCGTCAGAAACAAGAGGTGCTGTCTGAGAAAAACCGAGGGACTATTTTACATAGAAGCGCGTGGGAAAAATGGTGTTTACGGGAGATTTCGTTCTCAGAAGAGGATATCAAGCCGTTCAAACAATTCATCGAAAAAATGAACACCGCCCTCGCTGTCGCCGGCCGCGCCATCGGGCACCGTGTCTGGCAGTCCGTCGAATACTACATGGCGAACCATCCCGATGTCCGCTCCGCACAAGAGGCAAACGACAAAGACGCGCTCGCCAAAGCGCTCCATATAGCCTTTGAAGACCAACTCGTCCAGAAGGTCATGCCGAAACTGCGCGGCATTGATACTCGCGATAGGTGTAAGAGCAAAACCGAATGCCTCGACAAGATCCTCGCTCAAATCAACATTGGTATCTGCGACAAGGATGGTAAGCCGTGTGACAAGCCGTTCAATCTCGAAGTAGACTTCAAACTCGCCTGCGAACTTGGATATGGTCAGTTCATCTGGCAATCGGCAAATTACCTCGAGGATGAGCCGGTTTCAGAAAAAGATGAAGTTGTGATGCCTGACGAGGAACACGCGGATAAAACGCATCCCAAGAAAACTAAAAAGAGTACTAACAAATGACCCTGATTGAACTCTACCAGTCACAAGCGACGGACGGGGGAACTGGCGAAAACGCCCGCGCACTGCTGAAGCAGACGCACTGGTTTACAGACAATGCCGACTTTGATCCAAAGACTGCCGAAGCACTTCCGCAGGTGTTATCCGCATTCCTATATAGAGTCACGCGATCGGGGAATCCCGCCCCCCTTCATGATCGCCTCTGGCGCATCACAGAACACGCCCGTCCTTCAGTGGAACGCCTCTTCCGCGCACTTAACGAAAGTCCACGCCGTGAGCATGCGCTGTTGCCCGTCCGCGCCGTTCGGGAATTGGACGCCAACAGTTTCATCAAACTCAGCAACCGACCTGGCCGTAACATTCGAGAGAAACTTGCCGGCAAACCCTATCTCCAAGCCGTCCGCCGTTTCCAATCCGTCAACCTGCCCGAGAATCGTCTGCTGAAAACATTCGTCACCCGACTTGCGGAATTGCTCGAATTGCGCCAAAACTGTCTCGACGGGGAAGAAGACGAACTGCTCCCCAAAATTCAATCGTGGCTTCTTTCCGAAGAGGCGCAAACAATCGCTCGTTGGGAGAACCTGCCACCAAACAACACGCTTCTCTCCCACCGCGACTATCGCCGTGTCTGGGATGCCTGGAGTCGGATGCAAACACTCGATGAAGATATCGCTCGCGATTACTCTCAACTCGAAGTCCGCGACAAAACGATGCGCCTTTGGAATGAATATGCTCGAATGTATTCCGAGGGAACACATTATTTCGCAGAAATGCCCGTTCTCTTCGACTACGAAAAATTTAAAATCCAACCCTGGATTTCTCAACTCTCATTTAAGAAGGCAATACGAAAAATAATTCGCTCCTCCCGAATGAAAGAAATATCCGACCCGGTTTGCGTTGACCTTGCCATATTGTACCCACACTATGCCACCACAACAAAGTCATCTTTGTCTCTTTATGACTCCTATTTATGGCAGGAATGGGAGAAAGAAGATGAATCCGTTGACATCGAACTCTTCAACTCCGATGCCGCATATCTTCATCCTGATGCTACCTCAATTTCTTCAAGGGATCTTTTTTTCTCTAAAGACAACTCTCTCGAACATCTTGACCGCGCCGCGCGTGCATTCGCCTCAAAACTGCGCGAAACTTTTAAGAACGATACCTTCATCTGGCTCGTTCCCGATTTCCTCAACGATTTCGAACTAGAAATCATCCGCCGCAACATCAACGCTCGCTTCCCAAACGCCGAGCCGCTCCCGTGCAGCGTGGCGGCTGTATTTGAGCAGGTTGACTATTCCAAAATCAAAAACGACGGCTATCCCATCGTAGTCGTTGATACCATCGGCGGTAAAACCTGTGCCACCAAACTCATCGCTCGAATTAACCCCGAACTCAAAAAACTCCTTCCCGAAACCAACGGTTTTTTCTGGGAGCGTTGTCCACCGGTAATTATCTCACATAGAGAGAATGAGGAAGCAGAGGGGGGAAAATGGCAAAACTGCGACATCATCACCGTTGACGACAAAGGACAGTGGTGCGATAGGATTCGCACAGAAAAGCCGCAGTTCATTGACCCAAGCACCCTCAAACGCGACCCGCGCATCGGGCAGTTTGCCTTTTGCATCAATGTGACCAAGAGCCCCGTAGGCGGCGGCATACGCCTCCATGCTTTGCAGCAACGCGCGGGGAACATCCCGCTCTGGCGCGACCAGATTCCCGAACTGTATATCCTGCTTCAGCGTTTTTGCTTGGTCGGCAAAAACATCTCCGTCGAACCCATTCGCGGTTTATCCGTCCCAATCCCAATTCACGATAACTTCTACCTTAAACCTGGGAAACGATTCTATCGGTTTCCGCTATACCAAGGCGAAAAAGCTGACGAAATCGGATACTCTGCCCGTCTTGATTCACCTGCGTTTCCACGCAAAACAGTCACCGTATGCAAACTCAACCTCACCTTTGAATACGGCGCTGACGAACCTTATAAACTCATTTTCGACCCCCTCGATAAATCCTTCCCGTCAATCCACGCCATCTGGCGGCGTACTGAGGAAGACATTATCACAGATGCCCCTGCACCAGAATACCCAACACCTATGTCATGGACGGAATTACGCAATGCGCCGAAACCAGACAGTAAAGAAACCAGCGACTTGCTGGAATGGGTATTGTCAGCAATTGACGGGCTGGACAGAGATTTGTTCATTCGCCCACAAAAAAGGATAGTCGGCAAGATATGCAGGTATTGGGGTATGGATAAAGGTGGCAAGCATTTTACTATCGCTAAATGTGACGAAACCGACGCAGATGTATTCATTCACGAAACAGCTCTCATGAAAGGATTGCACTATGAAGATTATGAAGAGGGAAATGAAGTCTCATTTGAATTACGAGAATATAAAGGCAAATTCTCAGGTTATAAGGTCGCAAATTCTGATTACAGAGAAGAAACACAATTACGCAATTTTAACGATAATGTAACTACAAATGTAGTAAAAATTATTCGTCAACGTCTTTATGTTCCATTCATTCAAGTTTGGAGAGACGGGCGCTCGATCATGGACGAAGAATGTCCGAAAGACTTTGCCAATGAGGCAAAATATAGGATTAAATATCTTACCGATTTGTTAAGCCAACCCGGAATCCCACAACCTGTGAAAAATGAATTTTTGTTTTTGCTCGCCTGCCTTCACAAGGATACAACGGACGAGTGTGTACAATGGCTTACCGACCAAGTTGAAAATGGAGACCTTCTTGATCTACGAGCGATCGGTTTTGCGCTTGGTGATGTATCAGAAGAGTGGCAACAATATATATTCAGCAAGCTTGCCACAAACCCAAGTAACTCGGCAATCAGCGTATTCGCCTACGCTATTTGGCGCGAACAGCGCTTTGTCGAAAGATTTTCTATTTCAGAATTGCAAGAGGCTCTGTATGCCTTGTCAAGACGCTTAGCAAATATACAAGCGCAGCAAAAAGAAGATGGTACGTTTAGTGTCGCTGTCAAACCGTTTGAACTTCTTTACGGATTGATGCGCACTCGTACCTCAACAGACACTGAAATCAAGATGCTCCTTCAGCCACAACAGAAAATCACTAAAATGCTTGAAAAGCAGGTCAAACGAGTTATTGAGATTGTTGCGCAAAATAAAATCGAACTCGCCTCCCGTATTCAACTGATGGATCTTCCCCCAAAACCTACCGGCGATCGCACTCCTGACTTGCTCTACGCATTGCGACTCTCTCTATCTGGAGATGATGGAGCAATTGGTATCCGCACCACTGGTGTATCCAACAATGATAATGACTGATAACAGGAAAAAACTATGAAACACTATCTGCTCACTTGGTATGGCATCACCGACCTCCGCGCCGCACTCGGCCTTGAAGCAACCGACGGACCGATTCTCAGTGCGCTCAAAACTGGAAATTTCACAGATGTCGTCATCCTCGCATACTCCAACCCTTGCAAAGACCAAAACGCTTTCACGAATGATCTCTCCACCCAATGGGAGAAATTGAGGCATGAAGGCCTTGAAACTCGCTTGAAATTTCCACGCGACAAAGCGCAGCTGATTGTGGATGCAGTCAGCAATACTGTGGCGGGACATACGCTTTTCACGAAATGGCTGAAAGCCGAACTGACCACCGCTGGGATTTCCTGCGAGATTCAAATCATCCATCAGGAACTGCAGCATCTGAACGATGCGCAGGGAATTTACAATGCCGCCGCATCGGCGCTTAAACACGCTTTGAGCGATACCAGCGAAAAAACGCTTACCAGTTTTGTGAGTCCCGGAACACCGGTGATGGCATACACTTGGGCTCTGATTGCAAGGTCACAACCCCAGCACAAGATAGCCGTTATCGCCAGTTCAGACCCGCGCAAGCCGCCTGAAACAATTATTCTGCCAAAGGATTTGCTGATGCCGATGGTCGCCGCGCCGCAAACCGCCAAACCGTCCGAATATGATGCCATTATTCACCTGCTTGGACGCGAGCGGATGCCGATTTATTTCGCCATGCTCCAATTTCAGGCGAAAGAACACATTTTCATTACAACACAAGATTATGACAATGCCGCATCTGCTCTATCGCGCTTGCTACCTTCCTCTTGCAATGTCAAGACTGTAATCATCCAAGACCCCTTCAAGCCTGCCGATACGCGAAGGGCGATTGAAAAACAAGTTGCCAAACATCCATCAACAGCAAAAATAGCGGTCAACCTGACCGGTGGAACAAAATTGATGTTTTCGGGAGCGTTGGCCG
This sequence comes from uncultured Lentisphaerota bacterium, assembly GCA_903872565.1. Lineage (GTDB taxonomy): Bacteria > Verrucomicrobiota > Lentisphaeria > Victivallales > GWF2-50-93 > CAIQLG01. The sequence continues at coordinate 60,796 of CAIQLG010000189.1, forward strand.
CCTGTTGGGAAAGCGGAATCGAACCGTTCTACTTTGAGATACACAATCACAATGTCATCTTCCTTCGCGACGGCGCGACGGTTCCGTTCATTGGCGCAAAATCCGTCAAGGACTTTTTCACCGTCAACGGATTTGATGTTATCACGCAAGGCCAGTGGAATTACCGCATGACCCGCTTGACAGGCACAAACAAATTGTGGGAAAAACGAAAGACACTGGGCTCGCTATATCAATATGCTGATTTCCGGAAATATAACATACACTGGGGGTGCAGGCGCAATCCACCTTTCAACTGGAAATGGAGCAAATCTCAAGCAACATTTGATAAGAATGGGAACGCAACGCTTCTTTTGGACAACGAATCTATTTCGGTACCGCCTTGTGATGACTTCGGGCAGTATCTCGGTGGGGGATGGTTAGAAGAGTATGTTTTCTCCTTGTTGTATCCGCTCAAAGAGAAGGGGTTGATTCACGATTTGCGCATCGGTGTTGAAGTGGACTACTCTGGGAAAGTTCGTCACCCCAATGACCCTCCCAACGGCGAGTTCGACTGTGCGTTTACGGACGGCAAACGCTTGTGGCTTGTTGAGTGCAAGGCAGGAGCGGTCAAACAGGAGCACATACAAAAACTTGAAAACAACTTGAAAACCTATGGTGGCATTGCTGCAAAGGGCATTCTCGTTTCCTCTTTCCCAATTGTCTCTGCACTTGTGAAACGCGTTTCTTCTTCGACAGCCATCCGTGCCGTTCAACCCGGAGAATTGGGTACCGAAGTCCTCCAGAAAATCATTTTCTCCTGACACACTTCCCGACGATACTCCGCTTGCGGTGGTGCCAATGCCTTGCAGAGCAATGCCACTGACTGGTCGGCGGAGGGCATACGATTCACAGGAAGCACACATCAAGTATCGTCGTCGCGGAGTTGATCGAGGGTGCGTTCGACAAGCTGGCTGAGGAGTTTGAAAAGCTTGAGCTGAACATCAAACGCATGAAAGCGTTACCGCTGGACGAGAACTGTCAAGGCCAACCGAACCGCATATCTTCTAAATGTCCATGTGATTGATCGTTTACCATTTTCTTGCCAGTGAAGTAGCGCAGCCTGGCGGCAACCAGTATTAGTTCAGCCACACCGTTCTATGAAACTTGATCAGGCCGATTTTGAAAGGCAGATTGAACTAATCAGGACACACCTGGAAATATCCCCCAAAAACAAGGAGTTGGCAATAGAAAATCAATTTAGGTTGGTGAAAGGCAGTATTATTTCTCATATCTTTTTTTCATTCTTGTTTTTTGTCATCCATAAGTTTACTCCCATTTTTTGTATCTTCACGATTTTCCCTGCAATAATAAGTTCTAATAAATATTTTTCTGCAGTATTCCAACTTAAATTAAATATTTTAGCAATTTCAGAACTAGTAACTACCTTTTCTTTCTTTATAACATCTAGAATATTATTATGAATATCCATACTAATATTAATATCTACAGTTATTTATAAAGCTTTCTTATAATAGGGCTCTGTTGAAAAAGTTATAGGGAGTGAAAACATTGTTAAATGAATTGGATAGAATACAAAGAATTAATAATAGAGATGAAGACACATATGAATGGCAGTACTATTATTCGGCGTAACCCCACAATACTACGTATTGTATTTGAACCCTCTTTTAAATGATGCCAAAAGTTCTTATATTTAAATTTTGGTTCGTTTTCATTTTAAGTGGGTACCTATTTTATGTTAGTGGTTCATAATGGGCGTTGACTTTGGTAAAGTCCAAGTCTCCTGTAACGAGATAAATTACAACCAT
>CAIQLG010000190.1 GCA_903872565.1 uncultured Lentisphaerota bacterium
AGGATTTCCCTGACACCGTTTATTCGGAGGCGGCCAAACTCTATCGTCCCAAATGCCTCTTCCGGCTGTCTGACAAATCCGAATCCGAAAAGGCGAAAAATGAAATAATAGAACTCGAGGTGCAGATTCAGAAAGACCGCGCAATGCTTAAGAAGGATTCCGAAAAAATGTCTCGCCGCATAGTGGAGGCATTCTAAAAACTCATCAATGAAGATGAAATCCTTCTCCCCGAGATGAAGAATGTTCCCACCGGCGAAAAGGCCAGCGAAGAATCAGTGTCCGACCTTGAGCACTTCATTTCCGAAAACGAGTTTGGACTCTACCGAGGCGAAGCCATTATTGAACTTGGGGAATATTACCTTGAAAAGAAAATTGATCCTGAAACCGCCTTCATCTATTTCACACGCGCAAAAACTTGGCTAGAAAAAGTTGAGTCCGTAAAAACTGATATTTCTTCTTGGCGTGTCCCACAGAAGGCCGCAGGAGTAAGCGCGCCACCCCCCGGCGACAAAACATTGGCAGGGTGGAACTTATACATGATCAAGACACCAATAAAGCCAGAGCAGATAATAAACAGAGCCACGACACCTTGGTATCTCGACTCCCTCCGTGCAAGAGCCGACAAGACACTGAGCTTCCTCCATTACATGAAAGGGGAGAAGGATGCCGCCCTCGCCCTTACGGAATCTGTCCTGAAATACGAGCCCATCGAAAGGCAGTTCAATGCAAATAATGAACCAAACACATACCAGCGTCTGGTTTTTTGTTACAAGCGTGGATGGATGTATGCCAGACCAGAGGAACTTGACCTCTTCAAAGGAAAACTACGGACAACCGTGCTCCTCGGCGACTTCTACTATGCGCAGGAGGAATGGGAAAAATGTGTCCACCATCGACAGGATATCCTTGATGGCAAATTCGGCAAACTGAACAAGGAGCAGACCGCCGATATGATTTACAGGGTGGCGGATGCAAGCGTTTGGTTCGAGAGGAAAGACGAATCTGCCATTAAAATGCTCGATCCTTTCCTCAACGGCGAATACAAGGGAACATTTATTAGGCCGGAGGCTCTGATTGGCCTCGGAACTCTCGTGGGAAAACAGCTCAGGGATAAGGCTGGAGTGGAAAAAGCTATCAAGTGCTATCGTGAGGCGTTAAAGGAGATAAAGGATGACAAGTGCGAGCTCTCTGAACGGGCGAAATACTATATGTCAACAGAATACTATTGTGGCCTCGGCAATATTCATCAAATAGAAGGTTCTCATGAGAATGCACTTGAGCTATGCAAGTCAATTTTGAAGAACCACAACACCATTTACAAGGATGTCTGTCTCAAACAGATTAATGATATTGAAAAAATAATCAAATATAACAAAGAGGAGAAATGAATTATGAAGAGAATGAAAATCGCTACTGGGATCTCTGTGCTCTGTTCGCTAATGTGGATGTCTGCGGTTTTCGCGGGAGACACGGTAAGTCTTACTGTTTCAACAACAAAAGCATCCATTGTTGGAGAGTGGGACAATCTTTCTGGACAAGATGTGGCTTTGAGGTATATCAAGGTGAATGCAAGTGGTGTCAAACTGGGTTCTGATGGAAGTGTAAGCTTAAACATGGGTAATGATCTTGTCACTATAGAAAAGAACGACAGTTCAGATTGTAATGCCAGATGTACACTGAATCCGAACTCTCCACAGCACAAGGTTCAAATCACTGGGACATACTCGACAGACGGAAGCGGCTCGGGCGACGGCACTAAACCAACATGGGACGC
>CAIQLG010000191.1 GCA_903872565.1 uncultured Lentisphaerota bacterium
GATTCGATCGGACAAACGGGAGACCGTTTGGCGAAATCACCGCCCGAAGAACCGGATGCGTCAATTGCGCACGTCCGGGTCTGTGAGGGGTCTGGGCGGCAACGCCCAGGTCTACTCGGCAGTACAAAACAATCGATCGCATGTTGTGCCGTATTACTTGGCTGTTCGCGTAATGAGTGGTTTAAATTTCAGGAAAAATGTGAAATGGGACTACGCCGCAAGAAAGCTGGTAGAATATCTGAACCTTCACCTAAAGACGCCTTCACAATGGATGGAGAAAAAGGTAATATCGCCTATTATGTACAGGCTGATAAGTTCTATAACCAAGGAATAAATAATTCTAAAAACTGGATCAACAAGTCGACGAGGAAACTAACACTTGAGAATTTAAAAACCTCTGCTGGAATTCTTGCGGATTTGCGGCATAACTCGTCAAAGGATGTCCTAATGACTTCTCACATTGAACGGATATTAACGACTGCAAGCTTTCTCGACCAAGACTCACTGAACAATCTGAGGAATATAAAGATTGAATTAGCCAAGATCTCTGGGGAAACCCGCCCCGAAAACCCAGAGTCGATCAGTCGGCAAAATAATAAAAAACAATTGCCTACATTAGAAGAAATCATTATACAACATGATGAAGATGTAAGGGATGAAATGAAAAAAGACATTGACAAGTTGGAGGAGGAACTTAGCAAACAGCCGCGTGGAAGCGCCATAAAAAAAGAAGTTGTTTCCAGCTTATTTGTAAGAGATGCAAAAGTCGCAGCTTATACCTTGAAACGTGCTGGCGCTTGTTGCGAAGGTTGCGACCGTGAGGCACCCTTCAGGAGATCTGACGGGTCTCCCTATCTGGAAGTACATCATTCCACTCCTCTTGCTGAAGGCGGCATGGACACAATAGACAATACAGAGGCTTTATGTCCGAACTGTCACCGAGAGCGTCATTTTGGCGTTAGAAAGTCAATATGAATTTTAACGATCATACTTAAATTAATGAAGAAATTTATAACAGAAACATCTTGAAAATCTCTGATTGTCACCTATTTTAACCATCTCGCCGGCAAGTATGCCGGCTAAAATGAAAGGTTGGGGGGAATGCGCGAAGATCCACTATTCACCAATGTATCGCTACCAAGCAATTCCCGACAGGAGGCTTGGGAAAAATTGGGGTTCAAATTCGGCGATAAAGGCACACATACAAGCCGGACGATTATGTCCAGTGAACTTGAGATGCTATTCAACTCCTGCCCTCTTGGCTCGACTCGCTTAGACATAGCCAAGATCGTTGTTGAAGACAATTGCCTTGGCAAGCAAACTGGTTCAATGCGGAAGTCAACTTTCCAGAGGCTTTCCGAACTTTACGGACTTAACCCTAAAATTCCGCTTTTCCGACTGTTCCGATACTTTTGGGATGCTGATCAAAAATCCCATCCACTTCTTGCGCTTTTTACATCTCTTGCCAGGGATCCGATATTGCGGGCCACTTCCCCCGTCATATTGGGGATGAAGCCTGGGGAGGAGCTTGCTAGGCAGCAGATGACCGACTGCCTCAAGGATTCCCTAGGTGATCGCCTCAATGATAACATCCTAGACAAGGTCGCCAGGAACGTGTCTTCATCATGGACTCAGGCAGGACATCTAAACGGTCGCGTCAGAAAGAAGAGGACAGCCGTCCAACCTACTCCCGCCTCTACGGCCTACGCCCTCCTGCTCGGGCACCTTCTCGGATTACGCGGCCAGTCTCTCTTCCAGTCCCTTTTCGCTCGTCTGCTTGACAGAAATTCCGATGAACTTATTTTTCTTGCAATGGATGCTAAACGACTTGGTCTCATGGACATTAAACATCTTGGAGGGATTACCAACATATCCTTTGACGGAATCCTGACCGAGGAAGAGAAAAGGTTGGCTTATGGCACGGATTGAAGAACTCGTCAGCAGTTACAAGAACCACATTTCCGCCCCGTGGCAGAAGAACCTTGCCGGGGCGCAGAAGACCATCTTTGTCGTATATCCGAAGACCGACGAACGCCGGCTCAGGGTCCGCCTTGGCGAATTCGAAATTGCCACCAAGGAGACTGGACACGGATGGCACCTCTTTGATTTCACCCCTGTTTTTGCCACATGGATGGCTTCGATTGACTACAGGGATGAATACTTCGAATCCCCATCCGACTTGGACATAAAGCTTGAAACCGATTTTCTTCATTACGCGGCAGGCGAACTTGGCAACTATCTTAACCGCGAGTCCGCTGATGAAAATTCAGTTGTCGCGGCCTTTGGAGTTGCTTCCCTCTACGGGCTGACAAAAATATCTCTTGTATTAAAAGAGATTGAACATAATATACGCGGCAGGCTTGTCCTTTTCTTCCCTGGCGAATATGAGAACCGGAACTACCGGCTTCTGGACGCCCGTGACGGATGGAACTATCATGCCGTGCCAATTACTCTTCACAGCGGAGGTGAGCAGATATGAAGAACAAAGAACTTTTCCAGCGTGACCCGACAACGACAAAACTGCTTAACGACGGAATTGCGGCGGTCAAGGACGCCTCCACTCCACAGGAAGTGGAGACCCTCCGTTACGAGCTTGAGCATTTTGTATGCGAGGGCCAGTATAAGGACGGGATCATCCGTATTCTTGAATCGTTCATAGGGAACGTCAATTCGGCATCGCAGCCCTCCGCCTGGATCAGCGGTTTCTTCGGAAGCGGAAAATCTCATTCTCTCAAGATGCTGAGGCATCTATGGGTTGATACGGATTTTCCCGATACAGGTGAAAAAGCGCGCGGCCTCGCACATATTCCTTCAGAGATCAAGACACATCTTAAAGAACTCGACACTCTCGGAAAAAGATATGGAGGCCTTCATGCTGCTGCCGGAGCCCTGCCTGCCGGTGGCGGACTTAATGTAAGGCTTGCTGTCCTAGGCATTATTTTCAAATCCAAGGGGCTTCCAGAATCCCTGCCGCAGGCGCTATTCTGCCTCTGGCTCAAGAAAAACGACCTGTATGACAAGGTCCTGAAAAAAGTTGAATCTTCAGGAAAATCATTTTTGAAGGAATTGAATGACCTGTATGTAAGTCCAGTATTGGCAAAGGCACTCATAGCTGCAGATCCTTCGTTTGCATCAGACGAGAAACAGGCTAAAGCCGCAGTGCGAGCACAGTTCCCGCGCCTGGACAATGTGACAGACGAGGAATTCATACGAATCACACGGGAAGTCCTTGAGAAGGATGGCAGGATGCCGTGCACAGTCATAGTCCTCGATGAAATACAGCTCTATATTGGAGACAGTCCCCAGCGTTCCCTTGATGTCCAGATGCTCGCAGAGGCAATTTCCAAGCAACTCGACAGCCACGTCATGCTCATCGGTGCCGGGCAGACCGCCCTTGGTGGATCCGACCAGCTTCTGCAGAGACTCCGCGACCGTTTCAAGATCAGTATTGAATTGTCCGATGCCGATGTCGAGACCGTCACCCGCCGCGTAGTCCTTGAGAAAAAGGCCGACAAGCGCAAAGTGATTGAACAGAACCTCGATTCAAATGCGGGCGAAATTGGACGCCAGCTTGCTTCCACCAAGATATGCCCTCGGATGGAAGACCGCCGCATCATCGTTGACGACTATCCCCTTCTTCCTGTCCGCAGGCGTTTCTGGGAAAAGGTGCTTCGCTCTATTGATGTCCAAGGTACAGCCTCCCAGCTCAGAACCCAGCTCAGGATCGTCCACGATGCCGTCCGTGCCCTTGCTGAAAAACCAGTTGGAACAGTGCTCGCAGCAGACTGCATATTTGAACAGCTGCAGCCCATTCTTCTTCAGACCGGATTTCTATCCCGCGAGATTGATGAAACTATCAGAAATCTCCGTGATGGTTCGCCGGAAGGGGAGCTTTCGAGCAGAATCTGCGGCCTTATTTTTCTCATCCGTAAACTTCCCCGTGAAAAGGTCGCCGACATAGGAGTTAGGGCAACCCCTGACATGCTTGCTGACCTTCTTGTAGAGGATCTCTCTTCCGATGGTGCCCGGCTTCGCCGTGAAATACCTTTGCTACTGGACAAGCTGGTTTCCGAGACAAAACTGATCAAGGTTGATGATGAATACAGTCTCACTACTCGGGAAAGCAGCGAATGGGAAAATGAATTCAAGCGCCGGGCGACAACCCTGGGCAGCGATCTGTCCTCTGTCAACTCCAAAAGATCTAATTGCCTGACGTCCGAATGTGGAAAGTCTCTCTCCGAGTTGAGAATGGTTCATGGTTTGAGCAAGACCGCACGCGAAACAAGGATTCATTACGGAAGCAATGCTCCTGCATCTTCAGGAAACGAAATTCCCGTATGGATACGCGACGGCTGGGGGGAAAGCGAAAGCGTCATTGTGTCGGATTCAAGAAAGGCAGGCAGCGACAGCGCCACTGTATTTGTCCATATTCCAAAGGCCAGCGCCGAGGATTTGAAAAAGGCCATCGTTGAATTTGAAGCCGCCAAACAGACACTGGAATTCAAGGGTGTCCCCACGACAACCGAAGGAAACGAAGCCCGTTCCTCCATGATGACTCGCCTGGCGACATCCGAAAGCAACAGGGATAAGATAGTCAGGGATCTGATTTCCTCGGCAAAGGTCTTCAAGGGCGGAGGCTCGGAGGTAATGGGGCTCGATCTTGTTGAAAAAGTCCGTTCCGCCGCGGAGGACTCCCTCGACCGTCTCTATCCCCGCTTCAAAGAGGCCGACGACCATCGCTGGTCAAGCGTGATCAACCGCGCCAAGAACAAGGACGGCAACGCGCTCCAGGCTATTGATTGGAAGGAAAGTCCGGAGAAGCATCCCGTCTGTTCATCGGTTCTGCTCGCCATAGGCTCGGGTAAAAAAGGCAAGGAAATTCGCGACCAGTTTGAAGCCTCTCCATACGGCTGGCCGCGCGATGCGGTGGACGGTGCGCTCATTGTCCTGCATACTACCGGCCACATCCGGGCAAGCCACAAAGGCGCGATATTGCTTCCCGGGCAGCTTGATCAGTCGAAGATATCGGTTTCAGACTTCCGTGCCGAAACAGTTCCGATTGATGCGAGAAGCAAAATCAAGCTCCGCAAGCTGTTCCAGGAGGCCGAATTGAAATGCAATCCTGACGAGGAAGCGGTTGTAGCGCCTAAATTCATAGCGGCAATGACAGATATAGCTGCAAGCGCAGGAGGGCAGCCTCCACTGCCTGCTTGCCCGAAAACCGTCCTTTTGGATTCCCTCCGGGCTCTTGCCGGCAACGAACTCCTTGCCGGAATCCTGAAGGAGCATGACGAGTTGAAGAAATGTATTGAGGACTGGACTGCAAAAGCTAAACTCGCAGGGAAACGCCTGCCCCACTGGAATGCGCTTGAGAAACTTCTCTTCCATGCGAGATCCATTACGGAGACAACAGAACTTCAGGAACAGGCTGACGCGATAAAAGATGAACGCCGGCTCCTTGAGGACAGCGATCCAACACCTCCAATTCATTCGAAACTTGTCTCCATCCTGAGGACGGCGCTGAAATCCGCGCATTCGGAGCTTAAAAATGTATTTGACCACGAGATGTCCGCCCTTTCAGAAAATACCAACTGGAAGAAACTGAAAGATGCCGACCGTAAGAGACTGCTGGCTGAATATTCGATCGAGGAACCCGGAGACTTGTCCATAGGAAATGACGATGCCCTCATTGCAACCCTTGAGCAAACGCCGCTTGAATCCTGGAAGACCTTGGCCGAGGCACTGCCGGAAAGATTCAAGAAAGTTGCACTGGCCGCTGCGCAATTGCTTGAACCGAAAACCAGGAATGTCCATCTGACAAGCGGAACACTTAAAAGCGAAAAGGACATAAAGTCCTGGCTAGCCGAAACTGAAAAGAAGCTGATGGATGACTTGAAAAAGGGGCCGATTGTAATCTCATAGGACCTCAGGAGATAAATTATGAATAGAACATCACATGAACAAATCCTGGAATGGCTTGGAAAACGTGAAAACGAGCACCTTGAGTTCAAAGAGGCGAAGGAGCGATATGACTTTGAAGAGCTCGTCAAATATTGCGCCGCCCTTTCGAATGAGAAAGGCGGCAGTTTCATCCTCGGTGTCACCGATGCCATTCCCAGACGGATTGTCGGCACCAATGCCTTTCATGAAATCGAGCGAACCCAGGCCGGGCTGACCGAGCGGCTTGGTCTTAAGATTGAAGCCGAAGAGTCTTCCCACGATGGGAAACGTCTTCTTATATTCCATGTTCCTTCACGCCCCATCGGAGTTCCAATTCAGTATAAAGGCGCCTTCTGGATGCGGAGTGGCGACTCTCTTGTCGAAATGACAGTTGACCAGATTAAACGGATACTGGACGAATCCTGTCCGGATTTCTCAGCCGAAATATGCCGTAACGCTAAGTTCGAAGATCTTTCACCGGAGGCAATTGAAAACTTCCGCCAGCGCTGGATCGCAAAATCCGGGAACAAGTCTCTTGCCACCATTCAGCCCGCCCAGCTTCTCAAAGATGCCGAACTTATTGTGGACACCAAGATAACTTATGCTGCTCTTGTCCTTTTCGGGAGTAAGGAGGCGCTCGGAAAACTTCTGGCCCAGGCGGAGATAGTTTTTGAATATCGTTCCAGCGACGCTTCCGGTCCCGCACAACAGCGCATTGACTACCGGGAAGGGTTCTTCCTTGTTTATGACAAGATTTGGGAGACGATAAATCTCCGCAATGACAAACAGCATTATCAGGACGGCCTTTTCGTATTGGATATTCCGACCTTCAGCGAGAGAACAGTACGAGAAGCCCTCTTGAACGCCATCAGCCATAGGGAATACCGGATGGCGGGTTCTATTTTTGTCAGACAGTATCCGCGTCGCCTTGAGATTGTCAGCACCGGTGGATTCCCGGACAATGTCAATCAAAATAATATCCTCTGGGTGCAGTCACCGCGCAATCGCAGAATTGCCGAGGCTCTCGCCCGATGCGGGATCGTCGAACGTTCCGGCCAGGGCGCGGACTTGATGTTTCAGGAGGCTATCTGCCAGAGCAAGCCGCTCCCCGACTATAGCAGAAGCGACCGCCAGCAGGTCTTCCTTATTCTCCGCGGTGAAATTCAGGATGAGAAATTCCTCCGGTTCCTGGAGAAAGTCGGATTGGAAACTATGAAAAGCTTTTCCACCGAACACTTCCTCGCCCTCGACTGTATTCACAAGGAAAAACCCGTTCCTGAATCCTGCCGAGATGTAATCCCGCATCTTGTCGAACTCGGGGTGATTGAGAAGATTGGACGCGGACGTGGAACCCGGTATATGCTTTCACACCGCTTTTACACTATGACGGGGAAAAAAGGACAATACACCAGGAGAAAAGGACTGGATCGTGAGACTAACAAGACTTTGCTTCTTAAGCACGTTGAACGCTGCAGAGACGATGGAGCCAAGCTTGCAGAACTGCTTCAGGTACTCCCATCCGAATCCAGAAATACTGTCCAGAAGATGCTTTTTGAACTGAAAGAGGATGGAAAAGTTAAGCTTATAGGAAAGACAAGTGCAGGGAGATGGCATGTTGGTAATTAACCTTGAAAACTTGCGCCGAATTGCGGTTTTGGCGCAAGTTTGGCGCAATAATTTTGGCGCAATAGTTTATAACATGCTTGAATATAGATACTTGAGATTGCGCCATTATTCAGGTAAGGCGCAATTAGGGCGCAAATAAGAGGAGCAAGATGGCGAGTTTGTCAACAGAACTTAGGAACAAGCTGGAAAGGACTGTTATTTCCGCGAGGAATCTTGCGGAGGCGGCGGCCGCATCCGCGCTCAAATCATTTGCCGTAGATCATTACGAGCCGTTCGGCCATATGACCCCGGAACATCGCCAGCTCCGCAATCGCCTCCGCGCAAGAGCCCGCCAGCTCGGGGATAAACAGACGGCCAAGGACTTCCATGAAATTGCACATATTGTCCAGGAGTGCGCCTATGAGCACTGGCACAGAATGCTGTTTGCCCGCTTCCTTGCTGAGAACAATCTGCTTATCGAGCCTGAAAGCAAGATGGCCATAAGCCTTGACGAGTGCAAGGAGCTTGCCAAGGAGGAAAAGACCGACGTCTGGACTCTCGCCGGCAGATATGCACAGAAAATGCTGCCTGAAATATTCCGTCCAGATGATCCCTTGCTCCAGGTTACTCTTGCCAAGGAACATCAAATCAAACTTGAATCCCTGCTCGATATCCTGCCATCTGAAGTATTTACCGCCAGCGACTCTCTTGGCTGGTGCTACCAGTTCTGGCAGACGGAACGGAAAAAACAGGTCAATGATTTTGTAGATTCAGGGGGTAAAATTGGAGCCGACGAACTACCTGCAGTTACTCAGTTGTTCACTGAAGACTATATGGTTGATTTCCTCCTGGATAACACCCTCGGCGCATGGTGGGCTGGGAAACAGTTGTCAGCTTTCAGTAAACAGTTATCAGTCGCAAAGACAGAAGAGGAATGTCGGAACTTGGTCGCTCTTCCGGGATGTCAATGGAAATATCTCCGTTTCATCAAAAGTGAAGATAAGAAGTGGTGGCCAGCGGCAGGCACCTTCGATGGCTGGCCAAATGTTGCAAAAGAGATCAAATGCCTTGACCCTTGTATGGGAAGCGGACATTTCGTGGTGGGAATGTTTGACAGGATGGTCCCACTCCGTATGGCCGAGGAAAAGCTGAACGAGAAAGATGCGGTGTCAGCAGTAATCCGTGACAACCTTTTTGGATTGGAGATTGACCCGCGCTGCACGCAGATTGGCGCATTTAACATTGCATTGGCGGCATGGCGGCGCATAGGATATTGTACTATACCTGCAATGCACATTGCATGCTCTGGACTTGCACCGAATTCGCGGGAAGAGGACTGGATAAAGCTTGCAGGGAACAATGAGAAACTAAGACTGGGCATGGAGCGATTGCACCAGCTTTTCAAGAAAGGTCCGTTTCTGGGCAGCCTCATCAACCCGAGTTCACTGAAGGACACACTTCTTGAAGCATCATTCCAAGAATTACACCCGCTTCTGAACAAAATTATGGCATTAGAACGCGATGAAAATGCACATGAAATGGAACTAACTGCAATCGGACTTGCAAAAGCAGCTGGAATACTAAGTAATCAATTCACACTTGTTGCAACTAATGTTCCTTATCTAAAAGGCGGCGACCATGGAAAAGAGTTGAAGGAGTTTTGTGAGAGGGTATATCCTAAGTCAAAATATGATCTTGCAACTGTCTTTGTTGAAAGGTGTCACAAATTCCTCCACGCGGGTGCTCATTTGGCCGTAGTTTCTCAGCAATATTGGCTTTTCCTAAAATACTATGAAGGAATGCGCGGAACTATGATTCAGAAGTTTCAAATACCTTTAATTGCAAGCCTCGGACCCGGTGCATTTGAACAAATTTCTGGTGAAGTTGTTAACGTTTGTTTGCAAATTACATGTCAAACAATTCCTAATCAAGATTTTAAGATGTCTGTGATAGAGGTGGACGACCAACCTTCTCCTCATGAAAAAAGTAAAATACTTCTTATGCGTCCAATCAATACTTCACCTCAAATTGACCAGCTAAAAAATCCCGACAAGAGAATTTTACTTAACTTAGCGGAAACTATAGCAAATAGGCTTTCCACTATTTCTGATTTCGGCAAAGGAAGTGTTTCTGGAGATGGTCCACATTACTTGCGAAACTTTTGGGAAGTGAATCGGCTGACTCCTGGACGAAAACCTTGGCTAAATAGTCCATCAGGACTACGCGAGTGGTCAGGAAGGGAATATTTGATCCTTTGGGGCGAGGGCAACCACAGCCCTGAATCAGAAATCGGTTTCGCACTTCGTGGTACAAGAGTTTTTGGTAAAAATGGTGTTGCGATTGGGAAGGCAGGCAGTCTTCGACCAACTCTTTACACTGGTGAATTATTTGACGACAACATGGCAGTGCTTTGCCCTTATAATGAGTCTGACCTTCCAGCTATTTGGCTTTTCTCTTTCTCTAAAGAATTTGAGAAAAGTTTAAGGCGTCTCGATAAGAAGATGTCAGTCACAGCAGGAACATTCACAAAAGTTCCTTTCGATCTCACTCACTGGCAGAAGTTGGCTGCTGAAAAATATCCTGATGGATTACCAAGGCCTTTTTCAAGTGACCCGACACAATGGCTGTTCAACGGCCATCCCAAAGATTCTGACAATCCCTTGCATGTGGCAGTGGCGAGATTGCTTGGTTACCAGTGGCCACGACAGACCGGAAGTAGTTTCCCGGATTGTCCAGCACTTAGACCAGATGGTCTGGAAAAGCTTGCAGACGAAGATGGTATAGCCTGTATTCCATCAGTCCGTGGCGAGGAACCTGCGGCAGACAGGTTACGCAAACTGCTTTCAACCGCCTATGGTAAAGAATGGAAGCCCGGCTCGGAGCTGGAATTTATCCATGCCACCGGCTCCAGTGCTTCCGACTTCGACGAGTGGTTGCGCAACGACTTCTTTGAACAACATTGTGACCTATTCCACCAGCGTCCTTTCATCTGGCATATCTGGGATGGACGCAAGCGTGATGGCTTCCATGCTCTCATAAATTATCATAAGCTCGCCGAAGGTGATGGCAATGGCAGAAAAGTTCTTGAAAGCCTGACCCATAGTTACTTGAACGACTGGATTATCCGTCAGAAAGATTTTGTAAAGCGTGGTGAAGAAGGAGCAGAAGAACGTCTCGCCGCCGCACTTGAACTGAAGAAACGACTTGAATTGATTCTCGAAGGCGAACCCCCATTTGATATTTTTGTAAGATGGAAACCTCTCGATAAACAGGCCATAGGCTGGGAACCGGACATCAACGACGGTGTCCGTATGAATATCCGCCCGTTTATGGCATCCGACCTGCCGAACAGCAAGAGAGGTGCCGGAATACTGCGTTCCAAGCCGAACATAAAGTGGGACAAGGACCGTGGCAAGGAACCCCACCGAGACAAGAAGGAATTCCCTTGGTTTTGGGACTGGGATGAAACAACCCAGGACTTTTTGGGTGGCAAAGACTTCGATGGCAACCGCTGGAATGACTGCAATTATACAAATGAAATGAAGAGAAAATCACGAAAGGATGCTCTATGATAAAATCTGCCCAAAATAAGCCGGTTTCAGAACTCCTGAGTGGGGATGCAAATTGGAAATTCAAAGTCCCGCGTTATCAGCGTGAGTATGTATGGAAACGCGATGACTGGGAAAACCTCTTTGATGACCTAATGGAGAATCCATCAGGTTACTTTCTCGGCTCTATGATTTGCATCAACCGCAGCGACGACACAATGCAAGTACAGGAGTTGGAGCTTGTTGACGGACAGCAACGTCTTACAACTCTGTCCCTGTTATATGCCGCAATATATTCATGCATGGACAAAGAAACCTCAAAGGACGATGAAATAAAAAATGAAATGTTCAACCTCAAGCATAGACTTGTTTTCAAGAAACATAACAAGCATTTGCGTGTAGAACCGTCCCATCAAGGACAGAATTACGATGATTTCCGGGCAATACTTCACGATGCCGGGATACTCGGTGATGCAAAATATCCGGCCAATGCGGGCAACAGGAGACTTTTCAAGGCATATCGCTTCTTCATTGATCGTCTGGATGAGCTTGACAATAACAAGGATCTTGTCTTTGACCAGGAAAAGATTAGATCGCTGCTTGAGAAGGTTAATCAGTCATCAATGGTGAAAATAGAAGTTGGTTCACATGCTGATGCGTTTACTCTTTTCGAATCTCTCAACAACCGCGGCGTCCCTCTTTCTGCCTTGGACCTAATCAAGAATAATCTACTTGCAGTTTTGGAAAGGAAAAATGCCGATAGCGTTGATGATAACTTCACCAAATGGACTCGCCTGCTTGAGAACCTTTCCGATGATTATGCAGTGCAGGAACGCTATCTGAGGCAATACTACAACGCCTTCAAATACAAGGAGGAAATCCTTGTCCCCAAGGCCTCCCTGGCAACCCGTTCTAACATCATATCCATTTACGACAAACTTATTGAAAGAGACCCCGAATGGTTTTTTGACGATCTTTTCGAAAAGGCGAAGCAGTACAACAAGTTGATATCTCCATTAAATGACGGTGTTCCTGCAAAACTGGCAAAACAATTGCTGAATCTAGACAGGATAGGTGGCGCGCCTTCTTATATACTCCTTCTATATCTGTTGACTGAAAAGCCTGAAGCGGATTTGGAGAGAATTTGCGAATTTCTCGTAAAATACTTTGTTCGACGCAACCTTACAGATATACCTCCTACCCGTGACCTGTCCCGTATTTTTATGAATATCATAGAAACCATAAATCGAAAGCCCAAAGTCGATGCTGTCAAAGTAGCCAAGGAAATTCTACTAAAGTCAGAGCGTATCGCCACCGATGAGATGTTCAAAAGTAAATTGTCAGGAAACATCTATGATGAGAACGTAGATGTCACACGATTCATATTATGTTACATAGAGGATGAGCATCAAACTCGTGAAAATCGGACCGACCTATGGAAACGGGATGAGAAAGATAGGTTTATTTGGACCATTGAACACATATTCCCACAAGGGGAAAACATACCCCAAGACTGGATAGATATGATCTCTGGAGGAAATGCCGAAAAGGCAAAAGATATACGTAATCATTCTGTCCACAAATTAGGAAATCTGACGATAACAGGCTATAACAGCAAGCTCGGGAATATGTCCTTCCTACAAAAAAGGAACCGTAAAGATACAAAAGGACATTACGTTGGCTATAAAAATGGTCTTTACTTAAATCAAGACCTAAAAAAAATGTCTTGTTGGGCTCTAAAAGACATTCAGAAAAGAACTAAACTTTTAGTTGACGAGACAGTCAGACTTTTCAGCCTTCAAGACGATTCTAATGCAAATCTTCCAAAATTCAGAAGGACGAAATTTCCCAAATGACAGAACAGAACACAAAATCAACATTCATCGAATCCCTCCGGGACAGTCTTCTTTCTGCCACCCACTATAATGATGGCGATTCAGTAGCACCCGCAGTGGTACTGTGGACTGATGCCGACGGCGAATGGATGCCGTTGATTCCACAGCTTAAAACCCTAATGCCAGAATTGCTGATACTTGGAGAATATAATCCTGAACAGAAGACAGGTCCGGCAATATGGATACGCTGTATGATCGAAAGGACTTTACCCGAAAATAAACTCCCTGAAAACACAGTTCCTATCGCCTATATGCCGAAGATAAGCAGGCAGACCTTGCGCTCTCCGGAAGACTGTCCAGAACTGCTGAGACCGCTCGTTGAGCTTCAGTATAGAGGGACAGTATGGACTCAGACCAACGGCAGGGACTGGACAGTGGAGGCCTTCCTCATGTCGGAATCCGGAGGACTGGGACTGGATCTCTCACGAGACCAGAAAACCCGTCAGTCCATACTTGGCTCGCTGGGGGCATTGGCCACAACTTCGGTCTCATCCCTACGGGGCAGAAAACTTGAAGCCGAGGATTTCGACAAGCTGATGATTGGCGATACTGCCCGCGACATACTGCTATGGCTTGGTGATCCTGCCGGTACGCGGAAACAGTGGGATGAGGCCTACTGGAAGGCTTTCTGCTCCCGTTGCCAGGATGAATATGGCTTCAGTCCGGAATATGACGGCGAAATTGTGGCCGCAGAGAAATTGGGACTACATCAGGACAAGTGGGTTGGTGTATGGAACAGGTTCGCAGAATCTCCCTTGCTTTTCTCGGGAGTTCCGGATGCCTTGCGGAGAGCCAAGCCGTCCACATTGCTTTTCGTGCGCGAATCCTGGCCTGACGAGAATGAGATGGATGAAAACGAATTGCGCAAGGAGTTTCTTTCGCTTAAAAGTGTTTCTCCACCGGAGTCCAGGAAAAAGATTCTCAAGCTCGATGAAAAGCATGGGGAACGCCGTTCCTGGGTCTGGCTCCGCATGGGGCAAAGCCCCCTTGCCGCCGCATTGGAACACCTTGGAAAACTCGCGGAAAAGACGGCAAAAACACTTGGAGGCGATGCACCTGAAATATTTGCCGACAATTATTCCAAGGATGGCTGGATAGCCGACGACTCGGCCTTAAGAGCAATTGCTTCGGTTAAAAGCGCGGGAGACCAGGAGGCTGTCAATACCGCCGTCCGCGCAATCTATCTGCAATGGCTCGATGATTCTGCCAGGAATTTCCAGAAGGTTCTCGAGAAAAAGCCGCTGCCAGATTATAAAGCAATCGGAGATTCTCTGGTTAAAGCCCAGAGTGGCGAATGCATCTTGTTCGTTGATGGACTCCGCTTCGACATCGCCCAACGTCTCATGGCAAAAGCCCACGAACGGAAGATACAGTGTTCCGAGAGCCATCGCTGGTCCGCCCTCCCGACAGTTACTCCGACGGCGAAACCCGCAGTTTCACCTGTGGCTTCACTTCTTTCCGACGGCAATGCCGGCAAGGATTTCACTCCAGTGGTGACATCCACGCAAAAAACCGCCAACGCCGACAGGCTTCTTGAACTTCTCATGGACTCCGGTTACCAGATTCTCAATGGTCTGGAAACAGGGAATCCCCATATCGATGATGCCAAATCCTGGACCGAATGCGGAGAATTTGACAAGCATGGCCACTCGTTGCAGGCGAAGCTTGCTGCAGGAATTGACGGACAGCTCGAATTAGTGATGGAAAGAATAACTTCCCTGCTCGAAGCGGGATGGAAGTCTGTCCGGGTGATAACGGATCACGGCTGGCTGCTTGTACCGGGACAGCTCCCTTCAATTCAATTGCCAAAATATCTGGTTGAATGCAGATGGGCGCGCTGCGCAGTGATCAAGGAGGGTGCCAAGGCCGATGTCCCTGTAATGTCCTGGTTCTGGGACAATAGGCAGATTTTCGCCTTTGCTCCAGGGGCAAACTGTTTTGGGAAGGGGAATGAATATGCACATGGAGGCATAAGCGTACAGGAATGTCTTATCCCGGATTTAACCTTCCGCTCTGACTCGGCAGGAAAATCAGAAAAAATATCCATTGAGCCAATCCAATGGCTGGGACTCCGCTGCCGTGTTGTAATAACACCACCATCCGAAGGACTGTCGGCAGACCTCAGGACAAAACCGAACGATCCTGGAACGAGTGTTGCAAAACCAAAAGGTTTCGACAGTGAAGGGCGTGCAGGACTGCTGGTTGAAAATGAAAATCTTGCCGGCACTGCTGTAAACCTCGTCATTCTTAATTCAAACAATCAAATCATAGCAAGAGAACCGACAACCGTTGGAGGTGATACATGACAATCAAACTTGATGATCTTGACAAAGTGGCGGCTTCAGCCTTTGAAGGCTATCTGGTACGTAAGGATCTTGTGAGGAAATATAGCCGGCAATATCCCGTGCCGACCTATGTGGTTGAATTCCTGCTGGGCAGATATTGCGCCACCACTGATGAGAAGGAAATTGAGGAAGGACTTCATATCGTTGAAAGCCAGCTCAAGGACCGCACAGTCCGCACCGGCGAAGAGGAGCTGTTCAAAGCCCGTGCCCGTGAAAAAGGTTCAGTAAAACTGATAGACATAATCAAGGCACGACTTGATTCCAAGAACGACTGTTTCATCGCCGAGCTCCCCAGTCTCGGCATCAGGGATGTCCGTATTGATGACAGGCTTGTCCACGACCACGAAAGAATGTTGACCGACGGTTTCTACGCAGAAGTTACGCTTTCCTATGATGCCGCCATCGCGGAAGAGCAGAACGGAAGGCCTTTCGCGATAGACAGTCTACGGGCCATACAGCTTTCCAAGTCCGACGTGCTCGACACAATGATCAGAGGGCGCAATTCCTTCACGCTGAAAGAATGGATGGATTTCCTCATTCGTTCCATCGGCCTTGAGCCGGCATCACTCTCGGAACGTGCGAAATGGGTTACGATTCTCCGCATGGTTCCGTTTGTTGAGCGCAATTTTAATATGGTGGAACTTGGTCCGAGGGGAACAGGCAAAAGCCATATCTTCCAGCAGATATCCCCGTATTCCCATCTTATTTCGGGAGGCAAGGCGACTGTAGCCAAGATGTTTGTCAACAACAGCAGCGGCCAGCGCGGTCTGGTCTGCCATTACGATGTCGTATGCTTTGATGAAATCTCCGGCGTGTCCTTCGACCAGAAGGACGGCGTGAACATCATGAAGGGTTACATGGCTTCCGGAGAATTTTCCAGAGGCAAGGAAAGCATCCGTGCTTTTGGAAGCATTGTGATGGTCGGCAACTTCGATGTCGACGTGGAACAGCAGCAGCGCATCGGCCATCTCCTCAGCCCGCTCCCTCCGGAAATGCGATCAGATACGGCTCTAATGGACAGGATACACTGCTATGTCCCCGGATGGGATTTCCCGAAGGTCAGTTCAAGGGAGCATCTTTCAAACCACTTCGGCCTGGTCAGCGACTTCCTTGCTGAGTGCTGGAACAAACTGCGGACTGTGCCCCGTCTTTCCAGTCTGCAGGGACGGGTGAACTGGGGCGGCGCGTTAAGTGGTCGCGATATTGAGGCCGTAAGCAAAACTACCAGTGGACTGCTCAAGCTCCTGTATCCGGATGCATCAATGCAGATTCCCGATTCCGACATGGAAATAATTGTAAGGCTTGCTCTGGAGTCCCGCAGACGTGTCAAGGAACAGCAGAAACGTATTTTCAGGACTGAATTCAGGAATACTCATTTCAGCTTTCATATGGGACTGGACGGGGTTGAACAATTCGTGTCCACGCCGGAACTCCACAGTGACGAGCATATAGACAGCGACCCTCTGCCGCCTGGACAAGTCTGGGCCATAAGCACAGGGGATCACGGCAAAGCTCCATCGCTTTATCGGATTGAAGCCACTGCCGGCCCGGGCAGCGGAGTTAAAATTCTCAACAGTCCGGTTCCGCAGGCATTTAAGGAAAGCGTGCGCTACGGAGAACAGAACCTTTACACCCGCTCAAAAGAACTTGTTGGTGACAGGGATCCCCGTGCTCATGAGTTTTCAATACAGCTTAGAGCAATGGATAATGAAAGTTCCGGACAGGGGTTGAGCCTTGCGGTTCTCATGGCGCTCTGCGGTGCGCTGATTGAAAAAAGCGTCAAAGGCGGTGTGCTAGTGGTCGGCTCCATGAACCTCGGAGGATCTATAGAAATGCTACCGAATCCTGTGGCCATTGCAGAACTCGCCGTGGAAAAAGGCGCGGCAACTCTGCTGATGCCCATCTCATCGAGGAAACAGCTCTTCGAACTCCCCGACGAACTGGCGACAAAGATCAACATAGACTTCTACGCCGATGCAAAAGACGCATTCCTGAAAGGACTGCTTGAGTGAAAATATCTATTAATGAGCATTAAGCAAGGATTACAGATATGTCGGCACGTTATTACATTGCGGAAGGAACAGTTTGGTTGCTTGGAGCTATCCTTGTAGTCTCCCGCTTTGTAGGACTTGCTCCATCCCAGGCTTTGCCTTTGCTCAATGTAACCCCGGGGAATTACCAGAATTTCTCGCGTATTGTAGCAGTACTTCTTTTTGCCGCTACGGTATACCTCTTTGTGGAATGGAAACAGTCTTCCCAAAAAGCGCGTGATTTATTTTGGTCACGGATACGCGCAGGAATTACAGCAATCTGGGCAGTTGTGTCCATCTGGTTATCTTGTCCAGAGATTACAGCTGGCACTCACTTCTCCGGAATATCACCAGCATGGTACCTTGGATTCTTCTTAATCGGCTATCTTCTTGGTACATATGCATCAATTCTGATTTTCGCAACACTAATGATCCGGACCCAGACAGAAGCTAAGACTCTCCGTCTCCCTCGTATTCCCATCGCAACTCGTGCCCAATACGTATTTGGTGTTCCAGTAGTTTTAATTTTTATGGTTGCCGGTTATATGCTTTGGCACTTCTCTCCTGACGCCATTAAGTTGATAGGTCCCCTCTTTGCGTCAATTTCATTCCTAATCCTGATAGTTGAAAGATTTGTTGCTTTATGCTTGGGTCGAGATGAAAACGGGAATCATTTGCCATATGCAAAATGTATTGCAAAACTTAAAGAGTATCATAATTCTCACGACTACACCTACTTCCTTATTGATAACCGCGACAAAATAATTGAAGAAATAGGTATTTCAAAAAAATCATCGCCACGTGCAATCCAAAAAACATTACAGGAAAAGTTCTATGTAAAGCCATCTGCAGACTCCTTGGAATTTTGCACTGAACTTAAGGAAGAAATTCAACTCAAGGGCTACGCTAAGGACGGAAATCTAAGCAATCATTCACCTGAAAATCGCGGAATTAGAATTCAAAAAGATACAGGCAATAAGAATATTCTTCGTGTTCGTGCCATTGCAAAAGA
>CAIQLG010000192.1 GCA_903872565.1 uncultured Lentisphaerota bacterium
TAATGAAGCGAAAAATCAGGGCTTGGAATAATGAACGCAATTGCAAGCAGACAAAGGTAGACTGGCAGTTCACTTCAGAAGACGCACGGATAAAATTGAAGCGATTATATCCGAAACTTTAAATTATATATTGTACTAGTATCGTTCTTCCTCCATTCGGGCAGCGGTTTTATGCTGACATCATAAATTTCCTCAATCCCGAAACGGATTTGTTCATCCATGATAACGACTGCCGTTGATTCTCTATGTCTATCCAATGTTGCCATTTTGAATCCGCGCTTTTCAAGCTCCTTTATTAGCGTGTCCATGATTATAAGTGCACGTCTGAGCTGTTTCCTCGAGACCGAAATGTTGAGATATTGGTTCTCTCTGTCCCAAAGCCATCCTTTGTGATCCGGTTTTGCAAGTCTCAGAACTTTCCTTGTGATTTTGACAAGAGGATGCGGCTTCAGCAATTTTTCAGGAATAAGAATGGGGGAAGTTTTTTCCCCTTTCTTTTGAAGAGATTCGACTTTATTGCGTACAACTTTATTTTTCACTTCGGCTCTCGCTTTATAGGGACTTATGATGATTTCTTCGTTATCATCCATGGGCGGAAGCGGTTTTCTCTTTGGCTTTTGGCCTGCCTGGACTTTCGCCCAGTAGCCTCTTCCCGGCCTCGGAATGTTTTTCCTTCTGCATCTCTTTGCCAGCGCGACATCAGAAATTCCATATTTTTTAGCCAGTTCCTGCATTGGCTTAGTCCATACCTCATTGTACAAGACCTTTCTCGTAACTTTGATTTCTTGATTCATGACATTGAACCTCCTATCATTTAATATTTTGCCGATAAACTCATAAAATATACTTCGATGGTTTTTACTATAGTCACCTTTGGCAATATTCGAATTGCACGGTATTGTAACAACTTAATTATTCATAGATGCTTAATGTCCAACGGCAGGGGATGCACACTCCCTGGCTTTAATAGGAACCAAGTGCGATGACTGACAGCTCTCGGGATGAAGCAATTCAAAATCTGAAGCATACGGTCTTCATCGACACGGAAATCGACCCCAAAAGCTATAGAGTCCTTGATATCGGCGGAGTCAGGCATGGCGGCAGTTCATTCCATTCTAACTCTATTCCTGCGTTTGTTAATTTTCTGCAAGGCGCAAAATATATCTGCGGGCACAATATCCTTAACCACGATATTAAATATATTTCCAGAGCAGTTGCCGATTCAGGAGTTGACCAGTCAAATGTCATTGACACGCTGTTTCTCTCGCCCCTCCTATTCCCAAGGAAGCCTTATCACGCCCTTGTCAAAGATGACAAGTTGCAGACAGAGGATATAAACAACCCATTGAACGACTCAAAGAAGGCGATGGACTTGTTCCTTGATGAAGTCTCAGCATTTGTCAAAACAGACGGGCATTTAAGGCAAATCTTCCATGTGCTCCTTAATGACAGGAATGAGTTTCGTGCATTTTTCGACTTCCTGTCCTGCTCAACCCCTAACATAGATGCCGTGGACTTGATAAAAGGACGGTTTCACGGTGAAATCTGCGAGAATTCCAGTCTTTCAGAGATGGTTTCAGAGCAGCCTGTAGAGCTGGCCTATGCGCTAGCAATGATAGACTGCAAGGACCGTTGCTCCATAACGCCCTCCTGGGTTCTAAGGAATTTTCCTGAAGTCGAAAGCGTGATGTTCAAGCTGAGGAGCAAACCCTGTCTGGACGACTGTGGATACTGCAGCCAGGCATTCGACATACACAAGGGGCTTAAAACCTATTTCGGTTTTGATTCATACAGGCAATACGCAGGAGAGCCGCTGCAAGAAAAGGCGGTCAAGGCGGCTGTGGACAACAAATCATTTCTTGCGGTTTCCCCCACTGGCGGTGGTAAATCAATAACCTTCCAGGTGCCAGCATTGATGAGCGGGAGAAACACGAAAGGATTGACTGTCGTAATTTCCCCCTTGCAGTCGCTTATGAAAGACCAGGTTGACAATCTTGAGAAAAATAATATTACGGAAGCGGTAACAATAAACGGTCTGCTCGACCCCATAGAGAGAGGAAAATCCTTCCAAAGAATCGAAGATGGTTCGGCATCCATCCTGTATATCGCTCCTGAATCTTTGCGTTCAAGGACAATAGAAAGAGTTCTTCTCGGCAGAAAAATCGCCCGTTTCGTGATAGACGAGGCTCATTGTTTTTCATCGTGGGGGCACGACTTCAGGGTTGACTACCTCTATGTGGGCGACTTCATAAGATCCCTCCAGGAAAAAAAGGGACTTGAAGAAGGAATACCAGTTTCATGTTTCACTGCAACAGCAAAGCAGAAAGTCATTGAGGACATCAGGGCTTATTTCAAGGAAAAGCTTTCCTTGGATTTGCTCGTGTTCAATTCTTCCGCTTCGAGAACCAATCTGCAATACAGGGTCTTCAGCAGGGATGAAGAGGAGGCAAAGTACACTACAGTAAGGGATTTGATTGCGGAATACAATTGTCCGACCATAATCTACACGTCCAGGACGAGAAAGGCTTATGACCTTGCCGAACGGCTCACCAGGGACGGATTCAACGCCAAGCCCTATCACGGGAAGATGGATGTGAAGGAGAAGACGGCGAATCAGACAGCCTTCATATCTGGCGAGGTAAAGACAATGGTAGCAACTTCGGCGTTCGGCATGGGGGTTGACAAGAAGGACGTGGGGATGGTCATACACTATGAGATTTCCGACTCCCTGGAGAACTATATACAGGAGGCGGGCCGTGCGGGACGTGACGAGAAGCTCACCGCCAACTGCTTTGTCCTGTTCAACGACGAGGATCTTGACAAGCATTTCATCCTTTTGAACCAGACCAAGCTGTCCAGCAAGGAAATCCAGCAGGTCTGGAAGGCAATCAAGGAAATCACAAAGTTCCGTTTGACTGTTTCAAGCTCCGCGCTGGAGATAGCAAGGAAGGCCGGATGGGACGACAATATCGCTGAAATCGAGACCAGAGTTACATCGGCAATAGCCGCCCTTGAGGATGCCGGATATGTGAAACGCGGTCAGAACATGCCAAGGGTGTTTGCCAACAGCATCCTGGCAAAGACTGCGCAGGAGGCCATAGAAAGGATAAATGCCTCCCCACGATTCGACGAATCCCAGAAGGAGAAGGCGACAAGAATAATTAAGAAGCTTATTTCCAGCAGGAGTAGAAAACACGCAAATGAAGAAGCACCCGAAGCGAGGATTGACTACATATCAGACCATCTGGGGCTGACGAAGCTGGATGTCATCGGCATTGTAAACCTCTTGAAGGAGGAGGGGATACTGGCCGACACGAAGGACCTTACGGCATTTATCAAGCGTGGCGAAAACAGGAACCGTTCGCTTTCGATACTCAGGACATTCATACATATGGAGGATTTGCTGCTGCCGATGCTGGAAGAGCAGGAAAAGACATTCCATCTGAAGGAGCTGAACGGACTGGCCGAAGAGAAGGGGCTCAAGGATGTCACACCCAACAAGATTAGGACGGCAATCAACTTCTGGGCGATAAAAAACTGGATTAAGAAGCGCAACCACGGATATTCGAATAACCATATTGCAATACTTTGCTGCCAGCCCGTGGACATGCTCAAGGAAAAGTTGGACAAACAGCATGAACTGTCGGAATTCATAGTCGGATATCTTTTCGCCAAAGCCAGTGAGACTCCCATGTCGAATGAGGCCGTCAAGGAGGAAGTGCTGGTGGAGTTTTCCGTCCAGGAACTGAAGGAGGAATATGAGAGGAGCCCGCAATTGTTCGGCAGAAAAATCACAATTGACGATGTGGAGGATGCGCTTTTCTATCTTTCCAGGATAGAGGCGATAAAGATAGAGGGCGGATTCATGGTGGTCTACAACCAGCTTACGATTGACAGGCTCGAAGAGGACAACAAGATAAGCTACAAGAAGAAGGACTACCAGAAGCTTGAGCAGTTCTATGAAAGCAAGGTACAGCAGATTCACATCGTTGGCGAATATGCAAAGAAGATGATTGCCAACTACAAGGAAGCCTTGCAATTCGTAGAGGACTACTTCCGTCTGAACTACACCTCGTTCCTGAATAAGTATTTCATCGGCAGGAGACAGAATGAAATCAAGAGGAACCTTACCCCTGCCAAGTTCCAGAAGCTTTTCGGCGGGCTATCCCCCGCACAGCTTAAAATCATCAACGACAAGGATGCAAAGCATATTGTCGTGGCGGCCGGGCCTGGTAGCGGGAAAACCAGGCTTCTGGTGCACAAGCTGGCATCACTCCTTCTGATGGAGGACGTCAAGCACGAACAGCTCCTGATGCTCACATTTTCAAGGGCGGCGGCCACCGAGTTCAAGAGGAGACTGCTCGAACTGATTGGTAATGCCGCGAACTTCGTGGAGATAAAAACCTTCCACTCCTACTGCTTCGACCTGCTGGGCAAGGTGGGAAATATTGAAAAGTCCGATGCAATACTCAAGGATACGGTGGCAAAAATCAGAAGCGGAGATGTTGAACCCTCCAGGATCACGAAGACCGTCCTGGTTATTGACGAGGCGCAGGACATGGATGCCGACGAATTCTCACTGGTGAAAACGCTTATGGAATGTAACGAGGACATGCGGGTTATTGCAGTAGGGGACGACGACCAGAACATCTTTTCCTTCAGAGGCTCCGACTCGAAACATCTTGAAGAGTTCATTGTCGGTAACAATGCATTCAAATACGAACTTGTCGAGAACTACAGGAGCATGAAGAATCTGGTTGATTTCTCGAATCAGTTTGCCAGGAGGATTTCCCGCCGGATGAAGAATACCCCCATTGTTTCAATGCGGAACGGCAACGGGAGAATTAAGATTGTCCGCCACAGGAGCGAGAACATCATCGCCCCTATGATAAACGAACTTGTCTCAGCCCCCCTTGCTGGAAGCACCTGCGTCCTGACGAAAACAAACGACGAGGCATTACAGATTGCCGGATTACTGCTAAAGAACAATCTGCCTGCGAAGCTAATCCAGAGCAATGACGGCTTCCCCCTCTGCAATCTTCTGGAATTGCGCCACTTCCTGGAAGGACTGGAACTTGAAGACAACGTCTTCATTGCGGATGATGAGACATGGGCGCGTGCAAAGAGGTCTATGAATAGGAAATTTGCCAACAGTTCAAAACTGGAGATATGCAGGAACATCATAAGGGACTTCGAGGAGGCCAATCCTAAGCACAAGTATATATCCGATCTTATGGTTTTTTTACGTGAATCCAGGCTTGAGGAATTCTACAGTGCCAATGGGGAAAGCATCCTTGTTTCGACAATTCACAAGGCCAAGGGCAGGGAATTCGACAATGTGTACCTTCTCCTTGACAGATTTTATGCGGAATCTGACGATGAGAAGAGGCAGCTCTATGTGGCCATGACAAGGGCAAAGAACAACCTAACATTTCATTTGAACACAAATTGCCTGGACGGCCTGGAGGCCGAGGGCTTCGCACGATTTATGGATGACAGGGTTTATCCCGAGTCCAAAAGCCTTGCAATGCAATTGAATTTCAAGGATGTATGGTTAGATTACTTCATTCACCGTCAGGGCGTGATATCGCAATTGGTTAGTGGAGACAGTTTGAAGGTCGGCAATGAGGAATGCCTCAATGCAAAGGGAACGCCTGTTCTGAAATTCTCCAGACAGTTTATTGACAGAATTGAACCTTTGAAGCAGAAAGGTTTCCAGCCTACGGAAGCGTCGGTGAATTTCATCGTATACTGGAAAAAAGAAGGAACAGAGAACGAAATCAAGATAGTTCTGCCAGAACTGATTTTCGAAAAGACATTATAATCTCGATGAATCCGATGTATCGGATGAGCTAACAAACTATCCGGTTTTCAGTTATGGTGTGAGGTAAGGTATTTTTTATATTTTTCTGAAATATTTTCTTGATATCTCTTAGTGGACTGATTATTGTCAAGGCATGTGAGATAATGTGGGAGCTAAATTTTTATCGCAATATTCAATATTGGGTTTTGCTCTCTGTTCTGGCAGTTCGTTTATATAATCAGTTTGACGTAGCAAAGCTCCATAGTGTTCTTTAATTAACAAGAAAGCTGATCGACAACTATGAAACTTCATTCTCAACCTCCATCTACCGTTGTTTTAGTTGGTTCTTGGAATACCTCTATCCTATTCAACCCAAAATGGCTTTCTAAATATGTTTTTGATGGGCAGACAGAATATGAGATACAACTTCCAGTCGATAACATTAGTAGATCCCAGGGAAGAAGAATTAAATGTAAAGGCAATTCGCTTACGATAGAATTATTGCCTGGTCGACTTAATTTGATTCCAAATGAAATTACAGAGGCTAGTTTATATGAACTTCAGGAGATTACACAACGTATCTGTGATACGTTGATCCACACACCTGTCTGCGCATTTGGGATCAATTTTTCTTTCATTAGTGAGAGAGAACTTTTTCCTAAAATGGAAAATCTCAGCATAATTCCCAAAGAGGTGTTTGGAGAAGAAATTGTTGTCGAAAAGACCCTTGTTAGTTATAAACTAAAAATCGAAGGAATAATTACAAATATCCAAATTGATCGTAAGAATGAGAATGAATCGATGTGTTTTATAAATTTTCATCATGACATTACCGAATTAAGTGAAACAAAACGTCTACTCGATAAGCACGACTTAATTTTTTATTTCCATAAGGCCCAAGAAATTAGCGAAAAGGTTACTCAATATGTCAACAAGTAAGAGCGATTTTTCTTCTGACGGTTCAACAGTCTCCGAATGGGACCTAGATAGTTTTCGGAAAGTTGGGACTTACACCCCCAATATAGAGCCTGCGAATTCTTGTACTTTCAGTGAAACTCCAACTAACGAGCTACAGAACATTCCTACTTCTTCGTCTTTGATAAACAGCCAGCCGCTGTCATCTCATGTTAGTACTTTACCCCCAAATATAACTGTTTTTGATGTAGCTGCATATATTGTCCCAAAATACAAACCAATCTCCACCATCAAGTTGCAAAAACTTGTTTATTATTGCCAAGCTTGGTCTATGGTGTGGAATTCAAAACCATTATTTGGAGAAAAGATTGAAGCATGGGCAAATGGCCCTGTTGTACCAGAGCTTTTTTTTTGTTATAGCGGTCAATTCCAGATTTACAGCGTTCCAAACGGAAATCCTTTCCTATTGTCTGATACCGCCAAAGAAACCATTGATGCCGTACTATCAGTATATGGAGATAAGGATGCACAATGGCTTGTACAGCTAACTCATAATGAACCACCGTGGATAGAAGCAAGAAGAGGATTGAAGGATTTAGAGCGTGGCAACCGAGAAATTTCGTTATCTTCTATGTCTGAATATTATTCATCAATCGTGTGACACTTGTTATGGACTCCGATGGGAAAGAATTATCCTAAAATACCGAGCAATGTAACTGTCCAAAAACAACCGCGTATTAGCGCAGGAACGGCTCCCTCTGAAGATAAGAATCTGTCTTTCCGTTTTTCTCACTTAGACAAGGATTTCAGTTTTGGAAAACCGTCACACGACGACATTATCAAGAAAATTCTTCCTAAATTCAGACTTCTTGATTCGTGGAAAAAGAGGTTGTATGGTTTTCAGTCACCGGACGATGCCGGTGCGAGCATCTTGTAGACCATTCGCAACTCCGTGCCAGGGTAGATGAACTCCGCGTCATTCAAGTGGACAAGCA
>CAIQLG010000193.1 GCA_903872565.1 uncultured Lentisphaerota bacterium
AATGAGTGTCATCAATAACGTGATAAGTACAATGTGCAGGCAGATGGACAATACGGGACCGGTCATATGCTGCCTTATGTCATCAAAGGTGATTCTCCTGGCCGCCGCGATTTCCTCCCACGCAAGAGTGGCAGGTGCCTGTTCCAGTTCCTGTTCCTGTGGAATCTGGCCGGGATCCTGTTCCTGTTCATATTGGTCCATTATAACTTTTCCTTTTGTTTATATTTTATTATTATTCCTCTGGAGCTAATCTAGTCTGCTAAAAATACAACGTCAAGCAAAAAAATTATTATTTTTATTAAAAATATTTATAATGTTATATTTGAAATTTAATAGGCATTCTTTTTCGCCCACAGGGACAGGGAATTGTCCCTTCTCCCCATCATCAATATGATATCGCCTGCACCCGAAAGATCTTTTTCTCCATAAAATATGTTTAATTTTCAGAAAGCAGCACCGTGGTCACCACGGTCTATTCACCGGAGCGTCAGTGGCCCGAATTTCATAGGCTCATAGAAATCGGGCTTGCCCGTCGGCGAGAAGGCGGAGCGTTCGATCCCGCGATCCCGGACACGCTGACGGCATAGGTTGAGATTTATGGGAAACAGGCCGTTCGGTCTGTATCCCACCACGCCATTGAGCGGATCGCCCAAGTTCCCGGTTATCGTTACGTATTCAGTTCAAATCTTCCTCCAGTCGAAAATTGAAAAAAGACCTTTTGATCTTCTGTTCAGCAGGTCCTGGTACGCGTCCTGTGGATTCCTCGGATTGATCAGTGTACTTAGCCCTTCGGTCTTGACGGCTCCCCTGGAGAGCCAGTTCAAAGCAGTGCCGTATCCTGCAATTATGCTGTGCGGATGGAAATCCGATGATTTGAGTGGAAGCTCCCATTCCCATCCGCTTCTCAGAACTACATACTTGTGGAACACCTCATATAGAAGTTCATGTGCATAAAGCTCCGTCTTCCGCTGCCATGGAACTCCCAGAAGAACAACTTCACCGCGTTTCCTCACAGCCCTGCATGCGTCGAGAACAGCCTGCTCATGACCGGAACATTCGACGACTATCGCGACTTTCCCGCAAATCGATTTGTCGTCAAGTGGCATTTTCTCGAATGACTTCAACCCGCATGTCCCCTCTGCAATCCTCCTCCTGCCTGCATCCGGCTCTACTATTATAACTTCATATCCTGATATGGAGAATATCTGTGCCGCGAGATATCCGACTGGTCCGGCGCCTGTGACCACCACAATGTCGCCAGGCCTTGCGGCTGTCATCGTCAGTGTTGTCATGGAAACACCGATAAGCCTTGCAAGAACCGCAGTTTCCGGAGGCAATCCTTCCGGAACCTTGACCGCATCTTCGATTCCGCATTGCTGGAAGCTTTTGTGATTGCCCATGCAAAAGTAAAATGCGCCTTTTTCAATTTCCCCGGTTTCACCGCCTGATTCTTCCACTTTGAAAACCGCCGAGTACCCCGGAACCGTAGGGAAATTTTTTCCGCAATAGTTCCAGGCAAGTTCCGTTCCCGGGCTTATCAGGGAACAGATTGTCCTGCCACGGATCTCATTTGGGTTCAGGGCAGGGGGGGCTCCGATTTCAAGGAGTTCAGCCTTCTCCTTAGAGGTTACCGTTATCGCATATTCATTCATATGGCCAATCCTTTCCGTATATATTCAGCACCCAGCCGATATTCTTCTTCATCAGGAAGATGTTCAAGCATGAGTGGAACATCATGCTCCAGTTTTTCCAGCTCCTTGAGATAAACCGCATAGTCCAGACCACCTGTTCCAGGCCTGCATTCTTCGAGATGGACCGTGAGCTTGTCCCTGAGTATGATGTCTTTGGCATGGCAGGATTTGATATAGGGGCCAAGCTTCATGAAACATTCCCGCAACAGCTCTGAGTTTTTAAAATATCTCTGCGGACTGCATACGAGGTTTACCGGATCGAGGTGTACGGCAAACGCCCTGCGATCTATGGCCTTGATCAGCTCAAGATATGAGTCCGCCGAGTCAGGATACATCCGTGGCATAGTCTCAAGCGCGTAAAAGCTGCGCTTCGGCTTTACGGCATCGATTATCCCCCTGACCGATGAAACGATCTCGTCGAATGTTTCAGATGTCAGATCATTCTTGTCGGGACCGTCCCAACTGGCCCCCTTCGAACCTGCGATATTGACGCAGCATTGTGCACCTATCTCATCGGCCAGCGCAAGCTGCTTCTTGCATTTGTCCGTAGCTTCACTTCTGATTTTCAGATCCCTGCTTATCGGGTTGCTCCAGGCACCACATTCGGCAATCATGATGTCGGCTTTTTTAGCGGCGGACTCGTATGCCTTTATGGTCATGGAATCGGCTTCTGTCCCGACAGGACAATACGCTGCACGGTAACCTGTGGCGTTTACCAGTTTCACCCAGGCCTCCGGACTGTCACATTTTCCGAATACCGGTCCTCCAAGTCGCATAATTCCTCCTTTTACAAGATTGTTTTAAGTTGCCATCATTTATCAATTGAAACATTATTGTTTTCCCTGCATCATAATATCTTACAAGCTTGAATTGTGCAATGTACGTGACTCTCTTATACATATACAGGAGTATCGTTTATGATATTTTCACCAGATTCAGTCAGATTGACTTTTGCCGAGGCTGGCAGAGGAGTGTGGCGGAGCGGGGGCACCAAGGACGCCTGGATTCACCGGAAGGCAGTTCCATACATGATAATCGCCCAGCCGACCGAAGGACGCTATAAGATAGGATGCGGTGGCGGAACAGCCGAACTGATCCCTGCCGGAGAGGCGTTCCTCACAGCACCTAACGTGTCCCTGACTATTGAGCATCTGTGCAATCCCAGGACTGGAAGGATGAAGTACCGCTATGTACATTTCAATTTCATAATCTTCGATGCCATAAACCTGGCATCCTTGTTCGAGCTTCCTTTGAGAGTGGATGGAAAATGGGCCGGCCGGTTCGGCAGGATCGCGGATAAGATGTATGCCGTACAGAATTCATCCGGTGCTCAATCAATGAATTCCATTGCCCTACTCAACGAAATGGCCTTTTCACTTCTTCGTCTGCTTCTCGAATACCTGGAAAGCATTAAGATTGTTCCGAATATGGATCCGGCTATCATGAGACTAATTCCTGTCTTGGAATATGCGAGACGGCATCTTGACCGTAAATTTGAAGTTGCGAATCTCGCGAGACGTGCGAACCTGTCAGTGCCGCGGTTCCACTCCGAGTTCAAGAGGCTCTTCGGAGACTCGCCTCTGGAACATTTGCGGAAAATGCGGCTCTCAAAGGCTTCAGACCTGCTTCGGAGCAGCAGTTCATCCCTTGAGGAAATAGCCCAACAGACAGGATTTTGCAACCAGTTCCATTTCAGCCGTGAGTTCAAGAAATGCTATGGATATCCACCGACGACTTTCCGCAGGAATATCGGCAGAGGCCTCGTCCTGTAAGCATGTCACCTCTTCCTGGGACGTGATATAGTCCCTTACGGCGAATTATAACAAATGTTTTTGTCGTTTTCAGTAGGCCTGGTCTTGCTGAGGCTAGGCATGTCTGGTTTCCATCTTCGTCAAAGCGCTACGGCGGACATGTCAGCGAAACCAGACCTACTTTTGCGAATCATGCTATATCAGGTTTAATTCGATCTTGCCGACGCCGTAATGGTGCATCTTTCCCGCAGGAAAAAACTTAGTGTATTTATTTTAAAGTTCATGGAAAAGGCATCTCGACAAATGCGCCACGCTCTTTCCCCCTCCGCTCCGTCCGGGGCGGAGGGGAGAGGAGGAATTTCCACTGTTTAGCAGTGTTTTCCTGTTGAATCTTCAATCCTCCCGGCTTATTGTTCGCCATGGTAAAAATCGAAAATCCTATCAATCCAGGGCTTCCTGCTGACGGAGTAGGGCGGGCCAGCCGGGTCAATGCCATGACGGACGAGGCACCCGCACAATCTCCCGGGCTGACTCCCGAGGAACAGGCGCGGGGACGGCGGCTGATTGTGTGGATGGCGTGCATCAGCTGCACGCCTTCTCTGATCTTTTCCAGCAGCATGCTGCTCCTGTTCCTGACCATGATCCAGATGGATCGTGTGGGGACCCTGCTGTGTCTGTCCATCCCGGCACTGTTCGCCATGGTCTTTCAGACTCCGTTCGCGCACTGGGCCGACCGCCGTGGCAAGAAGCGGCTCGGCTATGCTGGCATCAGCCTCATGGCGGTCGCGTATCTTGGTCTCCTAGCATCGGCCCTGGCAACGGCCAGCCTGGTCCGTCCGTTTGTCGTGACTGCCGTCGTGATCTATTCGCTAGGTTCCTGCCTTTACACGTCGGGCTGGTTTGCGCTCATGATGCCGATGATCCCGGAGCCAGTCCGGGCCTCGTTCTTCGGGCGCATGCGGGTCACCTACCAGTTCGTGGCGCTGGGAGTCGGACTGGCGTGCTCGGCACTGCTGGAATGGCGGTCCTCCTTGGGCGTGTTCGGCTGGATCTTTGTGGCGTTCCTGGCGATGATCCTGGTGTGGCTGGTGCTTTATGGCCGGCTCCCGGAGGCCGAAAAGCCGGTTCCGACTCTTCCACCTTTTGGTCAGGCGCTGGGAGCGGTGGCACGGGCCAGGGGTTACCTGCCATTCTGCGCCTACGCATTCCTGCTGGCACTCTTCACCGGCGGCTGCCCGTTCCTGTTCGGGCTGATCGAGAAGACCATCCTGCACCTGTCGGATGGCACGGTGGCACTGCTGGCCAACGTGCGCCTGATGGGCGCCATCCTGGGATTTTATCTCGGCGGAAAGGCCGTGGCGCGGTTCGGCACCAAGCCGATCTTCCTGTCCTGCCACTTTGGTTTCGGCCTCGTGCTGTTTGCCTTCCTCTGGCGGGATGCTGGCGGGGGCCCGCTCCTGGCCATACTCGGGAGCCTGGAGTTCCTCTTCGGTCTGGTGATGGCCGCCTCGTCGGTGGCATTCACCGTGGAGATGTACGCGCTGATTCCGCCGGGCAGCAAGTCACTTTCGACCTCGCTCTTTATCACGCTACAGGGCGGGGGCGCGGCACTGAGTGGCATGCTCGCGGCATGGGCGATCCGCCTGGGCGTGTTCCGTGATGCATGGACCCTGGCCGGTGCCATCCGCAGCGACTACGATGTGCTGCTCTTGATCTACGGCACTCTGGTGGTCGTGGTGGCCGTGACCCTGGGCCTGGTGCCGTCCGTGGTCGGCCAGGCACAGTGGATGCCGCGGGAGTAATCATGCCGACGTGACAGAGTAAACAGGATTTGAACCTTCCATGGGAATATTCCACCGTTTTTGAAATTTATTTTAAAAACATATTGACTTTTATTATGTACCACATATAATACTATATATACTTTATCCCTAAATGCATCGAGAAATACAGGGAAATTCCGGACTAGGAGTTCATCTATGATGATACAGGGATGCTGGCAACATTCACATGGATTTCCATGGTGCAACAAATACAACCATCGAAGCCTCACGCATCCAAACTTTGAGGAGAATAAAAAATGATACCAAGTACCCTTGAGCTGAAAAAGGACTGCCTTTGTAAATATTATTATAGGACAATTGGTAACGTTAAAAAATGAAGGATTTAAAAGCCTTCACTGAATCAGTGACATATTTATTAGGTTTTGCTGATTGTGGAACTACGGGCAGTTGTTCGTGAAATGAATATTTAAACACAAAGGCGGATGGCTCTGCATTTCAGAAAGGGCGGAGATAACAGGGAATAAACAAAATCTAAAATAGGAGAGTATTAAATGTTGACTCAACAAAAAACAGCTCTGCATGGTTCTATCATCGCTTTGTTATCAGCCTTCATGCTGTCAGGATGTGCGTGGCTCCATCTTGGCGAAACCACGTTGGTGGACGGCGGAAAGCCGTGCGCCGACATCGTGATTGCCGAGAAGTCCCCCCGAGGGGTGAAGCTGGCGGCTGGCGAACTCCAGACCTACATCGAGAAGATCAGCGGCGCCAAGCTGGCGATCACGACCGCGCCGGGATCTGACGTGCCTGCTCACATCTACGTGGGGCGGAGCACCTACACGGACAAACTCAACATCACAGATGAAGGGCTCAAGTGGGGCGCGTTCCGGATGGT
>CAIQLG010000194.1 GCA_903872565.1 uncultured Lentisphaerota bacterium
GAAAATACAATTTCCTATACGATGAACTTAATCCGCCTCGGCGGGACTCTTGACATCAACCATCGAATGAATTTGATGAATTTCTTCCTTCATCGGTTGGATATTGATGATTCATGATTGGATATTCAGTTCAAAAATCCTTAACTTGACAGCAATGCCGATGGAGAGTCGAATCCTATTCGACCATGGCGGAATTTAATTCCGCCAGAATAATCCGGCAGAATAAAATTCTGCCTGATGTATTGAGGACTAATATCTCTCGCAGATGTTCAGTGTAGGCCAGCCAACTTTGAAATTCTTGTCATTTATGGCATCTGGCAGGATATTGTCCTCGGTGTGCCCGTCGCAAAACACTCCGACAGCCACTTTCCTGTGTCTGAAATGGCTTCTCGCCTCATGTTCTACTGCTGTTGCAGCATAGAAATCTTTTGCCCAGAAATATGGGCTTTCGGAAAGCTCACCGGAATCAACAAATGCGGTATCCATGTACATGAGTGTTTTATCGGCCTGTTTTATGAATTTGCTACTTGCCGCAGTGCCGTTCAAGATCTCGATCTCCGTGGGAGCGACGTAAGGTTCCGGGTTTCCCCCCACATATTCCATATTGATCCCATAGGAACAGGTGGATTCGCTTGAAGAAATTGATTTGTACTTTTCTGTGAAGGCGGGACACAGAAGAATTCCAGGATTCTTTATGTAGTCATGCATTGGCCCTTTGTCGAACTGCACAGATTTTGCGGTGTCAATAAAACCGAACCAATAGAAAATCCCTTCCGGGGTTTCCCTGTATCCATCAGGATAATAAGCCTGTTCGTCAGCATATAACTTGGTTACTGTCCCAAGCTGGTTGAGGTTGACTACGCACTTGGTTTTTCTCGCCTTGTCCTTCGACATCGAGAGCATCGGCAGAATAATGGTGAGAAGCAGTGATATTATCGCGATTACGAAAACGAGTTCGAGCAGAGTGAAAGCATATCTATTTTTCATTTTTCCTATCCTCGTCCCTTTTTATTTCATTTGCCAGAGTCTCATTCATCTTCATTATTCCATTAATCTTCATTATTCTGAAAATCCCATCTCTCATGAGCAGCGTAATTGACATTTCACCTCCGGAAGGATTTTCGCATTGCACATGGAAAACTGCCTCGTTACCCAATTTGCGCATATCTAACTCCACTTCTTTGACGGTATAATCCTTGACGCCAGGATCACGGAAAATTTTTTTTGCGGATACTATCCAGGGAGGGGGGGCGCCTGCCATGAAAAACTCTTCGATGTTGCCATTCTTCGCCGTCTTTTTTATTGTCTCCATGATGAACTCTGAAACCTTTTTATAGTCGGATGGAAGGACTGGCGGCTTCTTCCACAGATCCTTTTCCTGGGCATTCATGTAGGAGAGAGACTTGGCAGCGATAAGGCACATTGCAGCAATAACGCATATGGGGATGGAGATCTTCAGTATCCTGACGTAGTCAGTACGTTTGCGGGTGACTTCCTCGTCAAACTGTCTCTTTTGGCTCATGGCGGCATCCGTCGAGCTGTTCTTCTCGGTGGCAGACTTCTTGAGGTCGTCCTCTTTCTTGCGTCTCGCGGCCGCCCTAACAATGTCGTTGATGTCTTTTGCGGTAGCCATTTCCATATATTCCATTTTATATGCGGAAATATAAATCTTCTTCTTTAAATGACAAGTGGGAAATGCCAAAAAGATTCTCCTTGAAAATTATTCCGATCCTGCTATAGTCGGGGCTTCAAACTATTACTGCATGAACAACAATATAGGCCGAAAATATGAAAGACAGACTGTTTGAGGCTCTGAAAAAGGCCGATGCCGACTATGCCGAAATACGATATGAAAATGAGGATGGCACGAACATCTCGTTCAGAAAAGACGAGGTGGAAAACGCCGAAGGCAGCTCTTTCTGCGGAGGTATTGTGCGCGCCTGCAAAAATGGAGGCTGGGGAGTCTCGGTTTTCGATTCGATTGAAGGCCTCGGACACCAGGTGCGCGAGGCATGCAGGTGTGCGGCAATTGCAGGACACGAAAGGACGGAACTCGCAGAGACCAAGATCGTTGACGAGGAAAGACCTGCCGTTTTCGAAAAAGACTTCCGTGGAGTCACATTCGATGAAAAACTGAAACTGGTCAAGTCATACAACAAAATCATTCTCGGGGCGGGACCGGAAATACAGTCATCGGGAGTCTCATACTACGATTCGATGCGGACTGTCCATTTTGCCAATACTCGCGGCAGTTATTTCATGGAAGCGCGTCCCAGGATTACATTTGCCTATTCGGCCACAGCCGGAACCGGCTCACTGATCCAGAAGGCTTCCGACAACATTTCCTCAAAAACTAACTATGGGGTAGTCCTCTGTCTCGAAGACAATGTCAAAAAAGTCGCGGAAAGGGCGATTGCCCTGCTGAAGGCGCCGAAATGCGATGGTGGCGCCCATACCGTTATTTTAAACCGCAGGCTGGGCGGTGTTTTCGTCCACGAGGCGTTCGGACATCTCAGCGAGGCCGATTTCATCTATGAAAACCCCAAGATGAGGGAACTCATGGTACCCGGAAAGAAAATGGGAGTGGAGAAGCTTAACATATTTGACGATGGTTCCTTCAGGGCGGCCGCTGGGACGATCTCATTCGACGACGAAGGAACGCCGGCAGGAAAGAATTGCCTCATCAGGAACGGAGTGCTGGCCGGGCATCTTCACTCTCTCGAAACAGCCGCGAAGATGGGAGCAAAACCTACTGGAAACGCCAGGGCGGTACGCAGATTTAATTCCCCAATAGTCAGAATGACAAACACTTACATCGAAAATGGAGATATGCCCATTGAAGAGCTTT
The DNA here is from genome assembly GCA_903872565.1 of uncultured Lentisphaerota bacterium. Taxonomy (GTDB): domain Bacteria; phylum Verrucomicrobiota; class Lentisphaeria; order Victivallales; family GWF2-50-93; genus CAIQLG01. The sequence continues at coordinate 2,849 of CAIQLG010000194.1, forward strand.
TCGCCGGAGTTGACGACGGGATATATGCGTGCGACGCATTTGGAGGACAGACGATGTTCGAGATGTTCACGTTCTCCGCGGCCTACGGATACAGAATCAGAAACGGCAAGATCGGAGAACTCGTCAGAGATGTCGTTCTCACCGGCAATGTCTTCGAAATATTGAACAATATTGATGGAATCGCCAATGACTTCGAGATGCTATCAGGCGCGGGTGGCTGTGGCAAGGGGGGCCAATTCCCGCTGCCGGTCGGTTTCGGAGCACCTCACATCCGCATTCGAAATGTCGTTGTCGGGGGAAAATAAGGAGTTGAAAATGCATAATCCTATGAATGACAAGGTTAGTGATATATTTGCCAGGGCGATCGAGGCCATCAGGAAGAAGGGCGGAGAGGGGAAAATACATTTCACCCACAGCGAGTCAATATCCGTCAAATACGAGGCCGGGAGACTCAAGGACACTGGCTCCGAAGAAAAAGTGTCTTTTTCAATTGATGTTCTTAAAGATGGACGCATAGGGCGCGTCTCCGGCAACCGCCTGGATGACATTGGCAAAATGATTGAGAATGCATTCTCTCTGTCCAAGGTTGGCAGTGAGGCGCATTTTGCGAAGTGGCCAACGCCTTCTGAAATCGCGCCAGTCAAAAAATATTCGGCTAAGACCACCGGCCTTTCAAGAGAGAAAATAATAGAATCCTGTAAAATTATTTCGGACAGGCTGAAACAATATTCCAGTGACATGCATTCCGTCTGTTCCGGAAGACATTTCGAGTCGGAGGATATACTTGCCACAAGCGGCGGTGTTATGCGCCCCTCCAAGTCATGCGCATGGGGTCTGAACGCCATGGCCCAGAAGACGGAAGGCACTGATATGCTTATGGCGGGCGATGGCCGCTACTGGTGCGATCTCAATGAATTATACAGCCCTGAAATCATTGCCGGCCAAGTGATAGACGACCTGGCAAACGCAGAAAAACATGCGCATCTTCCGAGCGGGAGGTACAAGATGCTGTTTTCCCCTGAAATTCTGGGAATGTCCCTTTCTCCCGCGTTCATGGGGATAAATGGAAGAAATGTTGCGAAAGGCGATTCCCCGCTCAAGGGAAAAATCGGAGAAAAAATATTTTCTGACGCAATCACAGTCGAGGATAATCCGCATCTGGATTTCTGTCCGTATTCCGACGAAATCGACGGGGACGGGATCGCCACCAGAAAACAAATGCTGTTCGACAAGGGAGTACTAAAGACATTTCTGTACGATCTCGATTCCGCCGGGCTGGCAGGTGCAGTCCCCACAGGCAATAAGGGTTGCAGACCGTACTTCCCAAAAGTGTCGCCGGGAAAACTTCCCCATAAGGAAATGATAAAAGGAATTCATGAAGGTGTCTTTGTGAAAATGCTCATGGGCTTTGGACAGGGAAACATCATCAATGGTGATTTCAGCTGCAATCTCGCGCTCGGATATCTCATCAGGAATGGCGAGCTGGCTGGGCGCCTCAAAGACACTATGATTAGCGGAAACATATATGATATTTTCAAGAACAATACGGCCATGAGCTCCGACACCGATTTCCTGGGTATGAACCCCTATTGCCTGCTCGAAGGAGTAAACCTCTCCTCGAAAGGCTAAAACAACTTGAACTCCCTATATTTCCCCTTTGCCGCCGGGATAGTTCCAGAAGCAAGGAAGAACCGGTTGTTCCGGAAGTCGAAGATAGCACTATAAATGTTCGACTCCATCAATACTTGCCTGTCACGAAGGATGTCTTCAAGTTCCACGATTCCATTCACTGTTTTTTGCGACAGAACCTGATCCAGCGATGTTTTGCCCGCAATAACACCTTGCGGAGCGTTTGCCGCCCCAAGCTTCCCATTCTGGATTTTTCTCTCTACAACGACATCTTTCGTGCGTTCGAAAACTGAGGCATCACCAGTCTTCGCATCGGAAAGAGTAATGATAAATGGCATTCCTGGAGGGACATTGATTATTTCTTTTTGTGCATCCTCGAACGAGGATGAATATTCCGCAATTCTGCGAAGCATGATAAAAATAGGTTCTGAGCAGATTCCTTTTCCCATCCCGAGCTGATTGAAAGACAATGCCACGCCTTTTTCATTGATAACATCAAGTCCTCCAATCAGACCGGGATACGCAAGACACACAGTTTTCAGCCGCCCGTCCGATGGGGATCTGCGAATTACGCAGACTGTCCAGCGCGCCAGCCCGGCGATCGAATCCCAGTCGAGATTGTGTCCATGCAAAAACAGATCCCCATTTTTAATGACGACACTTCGACAACCGAACTTGGAATTTCCAATGTCGAGAAATGAATTACCATATGCCAGTGCCTTCAATTCCGCGCCCGATGATTCGCCCAGAGATAATAGCTCGTCCTGATATTCCTTACGCAGTCCATCATATATTTTGAGGGCGGTGGCCTGGCGCGATTCCAGGAGTGCTTCATTGCCGCCACAAATCCCGTAAAAAACATAAAGTTTCAGCAGAAGGCGGATTCTTGTGCCAGTCCTTTCCCCATACTCGGTTCCCATTTCGGTGCCTGTTCCCGAAAGAGACAATTCTGTAGGATATGGGACATAGGATTGATAAAACTTCAGACATATAAGCGGGAGAAGAACCAATGCTATTATTAACGAGTAAACAAAATATCTTTTCGGTATGTTTTTCAGGAAAACAACTTTATTTTTGAGTGTCTTCATTATCTATCGCTTCGAGATTGTGGATTTTGTATACTTTTAGAATTGGCGGCTCAACTTTCCTTAAAAGGATCTCCTCCATATATACGGATAAACTGCCACCGAATATATTTTCTATATAAATTTTCTGGGGTATCTCCTTGACTAAAGTACCCCCTACGGCTTGTGTTTTTCATGCTTGTTACGCAGGCCTTTTGAGATGGAACGGTACGTTGCCGGTGGGGTTCGCACAGAGTTCTCGATAAGAC
>CAIQLG010000195.1 GCA_903872565.1 uncultured Lentisphaerota bacterium
ATACAATTTCCTATACGATGAACTTAATCCGCCTCGGCGGAGACTAATGTAGCCGCCTCCATGTTGGAGGCGACACGGCCAACATGGCCGTGGCTACAAGTTTCAAGCCATACGGCATTCCTTCGAAAAATACAATTTCCCATACTATGAACTTGACCAGATTGGAAATCTTTGTTGAGTATTCTGGAAAACGTGATAGATTCATCTCCGAGGTGGCCGTTGGCCGCAACCAAAGTGTCAATGTGCCATTGTAGCAAAGTGTCAAAGTGTCTTTTTATGACTCTCTGACACTAAAAAAGGTGGCTCAACATTCACATGGATAAGAAATGAGAATTATCGTATATAACATAGCCTACGGGACAGGTTCACCGAGGGCGCTCTTCCATCACATATGCACGATGCACAGGTATCTGCGGACTCCACATAAGCACCTGCAGAGAATCATGGACTTCATCCTGGAGTGCGCTCCGGACATGCTCGGTCTTATCGAGGTTGACACAGGTTCCTACAGGACAAATTTCATAAACCAGGTCGAGGCGATTGCAAACCACATCAGCCATCACCATCAAAGTTCGAACAAGTATGGACGCGAATTCTTTGGAAGCTCAATCCCGATTCTCAGGAAACAGGCTAACGCCATCCTGACAAAGACTAAACTCCCGGAGGAAAACCATCACTTCTTTCCCGTCGGCTTCAAAAAACTGATAATCGAGGCGAAGTTCAATGGTGTCAGATTATTTCTGGTCCATCTTGCAATAAACAAAAGGGTCAGGACGATGCAACTTTCACACCTTACGAAACTCGCAAAATGCGATGAGCCTGTCATAATCGGAGGAGATTTCAACACTTTTTCCGGCGAACACGAGCTCAGGCATCTCCAAGAGGAGCTTGATCTCGTTAATCCCAACACCGACAAGCAGCCGACTTTCCCATCCTGGAAACCCCACAAGCAACTCGATTTCATGCTGTGCTCGAGATCTCTCAGGATAAAGGATTTCAGAATTGCCGACGTTAAATTCTCCGATCATCTGCCACTGATCCTAGACATCGAAGATCTAATTTGATTTTTTCAGAAATGGGTGTATCTTTCAAGTCTTAATATTTTCTTTTAACAACGTAAGGATTAGGAGAAAAATGAAAAAAATGCTCGTGATTTCAATGTTGGCGCTCTGTGCGGGAGTTTTAACTGCTCAGGAAAAGGCTACGGAAGGCCCTCCGAGACCACTGAATGAATGGACATTTTTCCAGCTTGGCTTTTTCCCTGAAATACCGGGAAACACCATGTATTCGAATGTCTATGGGATGAAACTCGGCGCCCCAATGGTCTGTGGCTACGGAAGAGTGTACGGCGTAGAGCCTTCATTCTTATACAGTGGAACAGACTATGTCAAAGGAATTCAGGCGGCATGGGTAGGCTTCTCCGATGCCAAGGAGGTCTATGGCCTTCAGGCAAGTATGGGCGTATGCATGACTGACAAAGTATGGGGAATACAGACTGGAGCGGTATGTATCGCCAAAAAGACAGCAGGAATACAATTTTCCGGCGTGGGAGTTACGGAGACTTCATCCGGGATTCAGGCAGGAATAGTCAACGTGTCAAATTATGTCAAAGGTCTTCAGCTCGGAGCTTTCAACTGGAGCAAGGAAGGCGCCTTCCAGATTGGTGCCGTCAATATGATTGAAGACAGCTGGCTTCCCTTCATGATAATTTTCAACGTGTCTTTTAAAGAAAGGAAATAATATTATGAAAAAAATTACAGTTTTTTCCATTGTCATATTGTTTGGTGCGATTTTCGCAAATGCCCAGCAAGCTCCCGCCAACAAGGCGCCGGCAGCCCCCAAGCAGGCATCAAAATCAACAGCCGTGGACTGGGATTCCTTGCAGATAATGTTATTTCCCGGATTTCCCAGCTATCCTGACAACTCGCTTGTCTGCGGACTTAAGATTGGGCTTCCAGTGTCCGGCGGCAAAGGCGAAGTGCGCGGGGTCGAACTTGCCGCTTTCTCATGTATGACCGACAAGGCGGGAGGAGCTCAGTTTGCGCCCATCTTCAATCTCACCAAGAATCTGAATGGTGCACAATTCGGATCAGTTAACATCGCGACCGAAAAATGCGATGGGGCACAGTTCGGAGTTGTCAACGTCAGCAAGAAGGACGGCATCCAGTTCGGAGTATTGAACTTCATGGATAACGGCTTCCTGCCAGTATTTCCCCTCATCAATTTTGCGAATTGAATCCTGCTTCCAATATCTTCGCCCGCAGGCAATGACACCTGCGGGCTTTTTTATTTTGTATTGCTGGTGGAGGGCCACGCTCCGTCGTGGCCATAGGTGGACGCGACAAAGCGCGTCCCTCCAGAAATGCCAGTCTGCAGAAAAAGACCGTCGTATTATTTTTATTTTCATGTTTTTTTGTGCCCAAAGATGACTTTTCACTTTTCTCGGTTAGATTAAACAAGACTAAGAATCCACGACCATAGGGCGGCGATTTTGGAGGGTCGAATTCTATTCGGCTGCGGTCGAGTAGAACTCGACCCTCCATCAGGAATAACCTTCAGTCAAACCCTGAAGGACTCTGGTCTCACCCCCCATCCGCCTCCGTTCCTGTGGCGGGACAGAGAAGACGGAAAATTCTGAATTCAATCAAAAATAATCATATGGAGCATCATTATAATGGCAATAAACGATGAAGACGGCAGACTAGCAACGGCAGAAGTTGATTTCGAGTGCATCGAATCCGGTTGCGAAGGTGACGTCAAATTCAAACTTATCGAGGCAATGGACAATTCCTTCCAGGCTTTGTGTCCCACCTGCCACAAGTCATACCAATTCGACAAAGATCTGAGAGACAAATTGATCCGCCTCTGCGAAATGATAATAGCCATAAGAAAGGCGGAGGACATTCTTGGAAACTGCAATGTCTCGATAAATGTTCCAGGAAAAACTGTCAAGGTACCCTACGCTCTTCTCCTCACACGCCTGAACACCATGGTTACACTCCAGCTGGGCGGCACCAAGGTTGATTTCCACTTCAGAGTCGAACCGTCCTCGCCTCAGACGTTCAGATGAACTTAACCCGCCTCGGCGGAGGCTTATGTAGCCGCCTCCATGTTGGAGGCGACACGGCCAACATGGCCGTGGCTACAAATTCCCAATCATTCGACCATCCTGTCAAAATACAATTTCCTATACGATGAACTTAATCCGCCGCGATGGAAACTTTCAATGGATATTGATTATTCATGATTGGATATTCGTTTTTTTATGAAGTTACAAAATGACTGCTTTGTGGCTAACCTATTTGCGCCTTTACCGGAAAAATAGTTCTTCTAATCCGTGTTAATCTGTGTCATCTGTGGGCAATTATTTTTCCCAGGATACAAAGATCACCGGAAGAATAATTCCCGCCTTCCTTGAATGATTTAACCATTCCGATGACAGCTCTCCGCAGATCCTCTTCAAGCCCCGATTCGGAAAGTATGCCGTCAACAAGTAGATAATCGATGGCATCACCATCGAAAAAAGTCAGAATTATCAGTGAACACTTTATCAAGCATGGATCACTTGAAAATCCGGAAAGGAACGTGTCGGACTTATGGCACAATTCTTCGGCCTTGACAGTTTTCCCAGCATCAATTCCGAGATGCTTTGAAATCGCGTCAAGCAGTTTTTCGACCACCGGATTTGCGTGGGACTCCTTTGCGATGTCTTTTCCAAGACATTGCTCGGCGTGCCTGCACCATTTTGCACATCCGAAATCCATCCTCGGATTTTTTGACTCGCGCCCGCATTTGCGGCAATACAGGAACGGCTCGTCCTTCCAGAACTCTATCTCATTGCCGCAGCTACGGCATTTCACAGTGAAAATATCTCCCGGCTTCCAGAATCTCATGTCCTGGCCGGGACATTTTGGCCTTGTTCCATCATCTTTCATAATATTCCAGTTTTAACTCCGGAGGAATTTCTCGTGTAAACCGTCAGTCTTCTTCGGCAAACTATTTTACTTGTAATCGAGATATCGCGTCTTCGGTTCGTAGTAGTGCAATTTATTGCACGTTCTGAAGAAGAACGGCGTATGAATACGCCTACTACAAGCAAATTAACGTACTTTGCCTATTTCTTCTTCCTCCTGATCTTCTCTCTCTTAATCTTGATCGGATGCTCGATGAGATATTTGAACTTTTTGGAAAGCTCTGTATAGTTTTTCTGGGCTGCATCCATTCTTTCAGGCAGATTCCTATCCTGCGCAATTTCCATTTCCATCTTATTTTTGCCCATATACGAAAGAATCTCGGATATGTTTGAATACCATTCCTTGGCAATGCCCATCGTTTCTTCAGTCTCTGAATTTTCTGAAATAGCCTTGAATCCACTCGAATAGGCAATCATTTCAATGCCTGTTATCTTCAGGCTTGACGGATCCTTCCCGCAAACCTTGTTTAATGCATCATCCACTGATGCCCTGAAGGCTGCGCGGTCAAACTTCTCCGGCTTCTGGTTCTTGTCGGGTCCCCTGCTTTTCTGGTCTGCAAATTCTGCATAACGCTTCTGGAGATATGCCAGATCAAAGGTCTCACCGTCCATGATCTTGATTGCTCTCTTGTCGCCGTCTACCGGAAAAATGACATATAAACATTTTTTCTCACCCGGCGCAGGATCTGTTGTGGTGATAGAATTGGAAACCGTTATTTTTTTTCCGCTTTTCAAGATATTCATAACTTCATTTGTCACAAGAATTAGTTTGTCCGGCTTTACCCCGTACTTTATTTTAATTCCTTCGATTCCAATATTGCTGTTGCCTGCAGTATCAGCCGTCTGGGCGAAAGACGGCACAGGAAGAAGAATCAAGAGAGCCATGATCAGCATCCACAGCTTCAGCATAGTCATCCCACAGGATGACGGATTAATGGATTTTTGGATTGGTGGATTATTGGTTTTAAGTTCAGAAAAAGCAAAGATGCATGAAATTGAATGGAAATATATAAAAGGCATTTTGAAAATTTTGGATGCATTATTTTCTGCCATATTTCTTGATTTGCAACAATCCAGTAATCCATCAATCCAGCAATCCATGAAACGATAGTGGATATTATTCAAGGTATTCATATCTTAGGATCCTCCATTTCTGGGTGGTCTGATCATAGATGACAACAGCCATTATCTTCTGTTCTGCAAGGATCTCATCGGCATACTGGTCGTATCTCCCGTATGCGGTGGAAATTGTCTCACAGCCGGCAGGAAGATGATCATTCGTGTAGTCTCCATCCCCGTTCGAATCCTTGCCGTCAATGTCATAACCATTTTCAGTGACATCGCCATCAACATCTCCGTCCGCGTCCAGATCCTTGTTGATTGTGACACCGCCGATATCCTTAATAACCTGGGCAATCGCAATTATTGTCACCGTGTCCGGCGAAGCTTTCGCCAGATTGATGAACTTGCCGATGATTTCCTCCTTGAGGGCGTCGGTGGTCTGGGTACATTCTGTGCCATCTGTCAATCTGCATGTGGTGGATCTTACAATTTGAGCACGTGACTTGTATGGCTTAAATGTAGCTGTGGAAGGATCCAGAATTGAGTTTTTTGGAGTCGTTGTCTTCTGCGCCATGTTGGTCACATCGGTAGCATAATCCAGCTCCGTACCATAGGAAAGCGCTCCGGGATTGCTGTCGTCCGTACCGTCACTTGTGGTACACGAGGCGTTAGGGAGGCGCGGATAGGGCTTTACAGTTGCCGATGTTGGCAGGGGTGAAACTCCGATCCTTATCGAACCTACAAGCGCCTTGAGAACATCCCCGCTCACGGAATTGACATTTACTTTCCCAAATGATTCAACTTCGTTCGTCATCTTGATCTGGTCGAGTATGGCTGCGTCTCCGTTGGCCCAGGTTGAGATTCCGTCATCTGGCCCCACGCCCAAGGTAGTGGAGTAGTTGTAAAGATATATTCTCAGAGTCTCCCATTCCGAGGCACGGTGGATGAATCCTATCTCCCAGGGAGATCTCATGTAGGAGTTCCGGATGTAGGCCGTGGAAACATCCCAAGGGTCGAGAGCGCCAGTTTCTATATCCTTGCTGCCACCGGGATTGGGATTGAAAGCACCACTGCTATTTCTCGCTCCCAGAGTATTGTTTGAAGTCTTCTTATTCTTTTTCTTCTTCGTCTTACCTTTTACTGCATCGTCTGCCCAGTCACCAAGATTCAGGTTCTGGCGGGGATCATCAACTTCATAGTCGAAATAATAGTAACGGTCATTATCACTATTCCCTGTTTTGACATCTACAGTTCCAGAATTATTCTCTACATACGAGTAATCGTAGAAAACTCCAGTATCATGATCGGTGAGCTTGACATTGAGTTTTGTAATCTGAAAATTCGTTATTGTTTTTGCTTGGCCAGGCGCTCCTGCCCACACGGCATCCGATGCGTCCACCCAAGTTGAAGTGCCATATTTATAACACCGATCTCCGACTCCGCTTATCTGGAGTGGTAAAGATACGTCCGTGAAGGTCCTAGTACAATATATAATTTAAAGTTTCGGATATAATCGCTTCAATTTTATCCGTGCGTCTTCTGAAGTGAACTGCCAGTCTACCTTTGTCTGCTTGCAATTGCGTTCATTATTCCAAGCCCTGATTTTTCGCTTCATTA
>CAIQLG010000196.1 GCA_903872565.1 uncultured Lentisphaerota bacterium
CGGAGTTGCGAATGGTCTACAAGATGCTCGCACCGGCATCGTCCGGTGACTGAAAACCATACAACCTCTTTTTCCACGAATCAAGAAGTCTGAAGGTATGTCTGTAGAGATACAGGTGTATCTCCGGAAGATTCTTGTTCCATTCTGAAAGATCCTTTTCGAATGATGTGAGGATTATAAGTGGGAGCTCGGGGCGTTTCTTGAGACATTGGAAAAATTCACTGCACTGTTTTCCGGATGCCACGGGATCAATTATCACGATGTCAATCTTATTTTCACAGAGGATTTTGATTGCTTTTTCCGGGGATTCGACTTGTGTCAGCTCAAAATGGACATCGGCATCTTCAAGAAATCCGCCGATGATTTCAATATCCTCGGGATTGCTTTCGACAAAAAGAATTTTTACTTGTTTGCGCATAGCAACCTCATTTCAATTCCCCATTTCTCAGCCCATGGCCTAACTATAATGGAGAATGACGGAAAAGTCAAGTGGCTTTTTGCACAAATAAATATTCAGTGAAAAATTTCACTGAATATTTATTCCATCATTCTTCCGAGGAAGAGGATCGAGCCGGTCCTGACATCGCGGATAAGATAGATGAACGGATGAACTGAGTGTCACCACCCCGCTGAGCACCAGAACCCTTGTCAGTCTTCCGATTTTTTCCTTGTTCATTTCCGATTTCCCTTCTTCCATTTCTGACACATGAGTTTCTATTTAACCTCTTCATACAATCAACACAAAAGCACGAAATATTAACATGGAATTATTTTTTTGTAGAAAAATGTATTTCTAGCTTCGACCTGTCCTGCATAATTCGCAAAGTAGGTCTGGTTTCGATGAAACCAGACATGCCAAGTCTCATCGAGACTTGGCCTACTTCGGAAAACCATTTGTCAAAAAAATAGTAAGGGACTAAACACCCGGTAACGGCAGCAGCAGAATGCGAGATTCGCAAAAGTGCCCTGGAGATGATAGATTTACAGCATTATGAATAAAAAACAGAAAAATCTCGAGAAGCTCAGGAATGCGGACGTTTATCCCGTCCTTAGCCCTGGCTTCACCAAGGGAAAAGACTTGATCTCCGTGATGGAGGAGCTTGCCGAATGCAAACCGCACATTGTCCAGCTCAGGATGAAAAACGAATCCGAGAAGGAAATCTACGCTATGGCGTGCGAATTTCGCAGGATCTGCGAGAGAAATGGGATACTCCTGATTGTGAACGACAGGCCTGACATCGCGTTGGAGGCTGGTGCGGATGGTGTCCATCTCGGACAAGACGATCGGCCTTTCGAAGCTGTTGCGAAATTCGCGGACAAACTCATAATCGGAGTTTCGACGCATTCGCTCGAAGAGGCGCTCGAAGCCCAGGAAAAAGAAGTGGACTACATCAATATTGGCCCAATCTACGAGACCGCGACAAAATCGCTTCCGATGAAAAGTCTCGGAGTCGGAAAGATCCTGGAAATAAAACCTCACTTGAAAATACCTTTCAGCGTAATGGGAGGAATCAAGATGCGCCATATTTCGGAGCTTGTCGCCGCCGGCGCGGAGATGATCGCCATGGTGACGGAAATCACTGAAGCCGAAGACATCAAAGGACGTTTCCGCGAAATTCGCAGGAATATTCAAGATAAAAATTCCTGAAAGATCTAAGTTTTCCCCTGTTGGAAAAAAGCCTTGCAGCGTTCCTGGGATCGCCAAGCGTCTGCTTGGCTGCCGACCAGGCGGTCGGCGTTCACAGCCCTTCGGGGCGTGGCGGCAGGCCACCGGATACTGCATCGTTCCTTATTCACATATCTCGATATGCTCATTCATCTCTCTCTGTCTGCGGTAGCCTGACGCTCACGCCAAATTGTAATACTTATTTTTAGACAACCCCTAATATCATCCTTGCAATAAATATTGGGTTTTTTTCCTTTTAACAATTGAAAAAAAAATCTCATCATATAACTTCACGTTCGACTTTTTAAATGAGTTTGCCGGCTTTAAATCCGGATAATTATTTTTTAACAAAGTGGAGTCTTTTAATAAATGAATGCGAAAAGATTACTTGTCGGGGGTTCGGTGCTAGCCGCTGCCTTCTCGTGTGCAACGTCAACAGTCATGGCCAGCGAGGCTGACATCAACATTCCGGATCTGGGGAAAGTCACGTTCGATGTCCTCGGCAACACAGTCCAGGGTCTGCACCTCATGTATGCAGGGCTGGTGGTCTGTGCGATCGGTCTGGTTTTCGGGTGGATCCAATATACCCAGACCCGGGATCTGCCAGTTCACAAATCAATGGGCGATGTTTCACAGACCATATGGGAGACATGCAAGACGTATCTCTTTCAGCAGGGAAAGTTTCTTGCAATTCTCTGGGTGCTGATAGGCTCGTGCATGGTATATTATTTTGGATGCCTCAACCATCTTTCGGTGTTCAATGTCGTGGTTATTCTGGCATGCTCGGTACTTGGAATTCTCGGATCATACGGTGTCGCATGGTTTGGCATAAGGATCAACACGAGAGCAAATTCGCGTTCTGCCTTTGCAGCACTGCGTGGAAAACCCTGGCTTGCGCTTGCGATTCCGCTTAAATCCGGAATGAGTGTAGGTCTTCTGCTTGTCAGCGTCGAGCTTTTCTTCATGATATGTATACTGTGTTTCCTGCCGAAAGAGCTTGTCGGCGCATGTTTCATAGGCTTTGCGATCGGTGAATCGCTCGGCGCCAGCGCACTTAGGATATGCGGCGGAATCTTCACGAAAATCGCGGACATCGGTTCGGATCTGATGAAGATTGTATTCAAACTCCCGGAAGACGATCCGAAGAATCCCGGTGTGATCGCTGACTGCACGGGGGACAACGCCGGAGACAGTGTCGGGCCAACCGCCGATGGTTTTGAGACATATGGTGTAACCGGGGTTGCGCTGATCGCCTTCCTCGCCCTTGCCCTGGTTGGAAAGCCGGATCTCTGCGGAAAACTCATCATCTGGATTTTCACGATGAGAATTCTCATGATAATAACTTCGATCGTCTCTTACTTCCTAAACAACGCCGTATGTGAGTCAAAATACAAAGAGGCCAAGGAGTTCGATGCAGAACATCCGCTCACACTGCTTGTCTGGATAACTTCAATCATATCCGTCGGAGTTACCTATGTAGCAAGCTGGTTGTTGCTTCCTCCGCAGACATACAACAGTCTCTGGTGGGTGCTCTCCACAATAATCAGTTGTGGAACGCTGGCAGGCGCTCTTATTCCGGAGTTCACAAAGGTATTCACGAGCACAAACTCGAAACATGTGAAGGAAGTGGTCAACTCTGCAAGGCACGGTGGTGCATCCCTCGATATCCTTTCTGGCTTGGTGGCCGGTAATTTCTCCGCCTTCTGGGAAGGGCTTCTGATTCTTGTCCTTATGTATATAAGCTATATGCTGTCTGGCAATTCGGATATTCAGAAGCTATTCCCTGCGGCAATAGGTTTCGCAGCCCCAATATTTGCATTTGGCCTTGTTGCGTTCGGGTTCCTTGGAATGGGGCCTGTGACCATAGCGGTTGACAGCTTCGGTCCTGTTTCCGACAATGCCCAGTCCGTATATGAGCTGAGCCGCATTGAGGCGATTCCCAATATTAAGGAAGAAATCAAAAGGGATTTCGGGTTCGAACCAGATTTCGAGACGGCAAAATACAATCTCGAGAAAAATGACGGAGCCGGAAACACATTCAAGGCTACGGCCAAGCCAGTGCTTATTGGCACCGCAGTGGTCGGTGCCACTACAATGGTATTCGGCATCATACTTCTCCTGGCCAAGGTCTATCCCGACAAGAACGTCATAGAGTGTCTGAGTCTTGTCAAACCGGAGGTCATACTGGGGCTCCTCATGGGCGGAGCTGTGATCTACTGGTTCACCGGCGCATCTATGCAGGCCGTCGTGACCGGAGCCTACAGGGCTGTCGTATACATCAAGGAAAACATCAGGTTTGATGCGGCCAGCGCCTCGATCGAGGACAGCAAGGAAGTCGTCAAGATTTGCACCATCTATGCGCAGAAAGGGATGTGGAATATTTTCATTGCCATATTCTGCTTCGCTCTCGCACTCCCATTCTTTAATCCCTATTTCTTCATAGGATATCTCATCGGCATAGCCTTCTTTGGTCTCTATCAGGCGATATTCATGGCCAATGCGGGTGGAGCATGGGACAATGCGAAGAAAATCGTGGAAGTTGATCTGCGCCAGAAAGGCACCGATCTCCACGCCGCCAGCGTTGTTGGCGACACGGTCGGCGATCCTTTCAAGGACACATCTTCAGTCGCGATGAACCCGGTGATCAAATTCACTACACTCTTTGGTCTTCTTGCCGTGGAAATTGCCGTGACGATGACAAATGCCGCATTGAAGACCGGAATTGCGCTTGTGTTTTTCACAATCGCCCTTGTTTTCGTGTATCGTTCCTTCTATTGCATGAGGATACCTGAAGAAAAGGAATAGTTTTTCCAAATCCTTATGGTTTGAATCATTGAAGACTCCTATCCAGCAGGTTCCGAGACCTTTGGCGTATGCCTCCAAGATGAGGCGGACGGTGCCGGGCGGAGAGCTTCCAGGACTACTACCAGTGTTGTCATCCGGAATTTGTCTTCCGCTGTAGGATCTTACACTTCTACGGATTTTAACCACATCATGATATTCAGCAAACTTCCTTGAATGTGCCTACTTGGCAAATATATTCTTTAATATTATGATGGAAGGCGCGATAGAACATTTTTCCGGTTATATGGCTCTTGAAAAGGGGCTCAGTAAGAATTCCGTCTCCGCATATAAGAGCGACTTGATGGACTTCATCGGCTTCCTCAAAAAAAACGGTTGCAACTCCTACAGCTCCACAACCAGATCAAACATCATTTCGTTTCTATCCGACTGCAAGGAACGTGGGCTCGAACCTTCCTCGATGGCACGCAGACTGGTCTCCATCAAAATGTTTTTCCGCTACCTCTTCCAGGAAAAACTCATTCCTGCGGACATAACCGATGTCATGGATTCCCCAAAGCTATGGAAAATCCTTCCCGACTTTCTGAGTTTTTCCGAGATCAACAAACTGCTCAAGGCATTCCCGGAAACAATGAAAGATCCTCTCACATACAGGAACAGAACAATTCTCGAGACGATGTATTCCAGCGGACTTCGCGTTTCCGAGGCTGCCGGGCTTAAAACAGGAGATGTCCTCTTCGATCAGGAAATTTTGAGGGTCACAGGCAAAGGCTCGAAGGAGAGGATTATCCCCGCCGGCAAACCAGCCCTCAAAATGATAAGAAAATACATGGATGAAGTAAGGCCGCAACTGCTTGCAGAAGGCGGAAACTCCGAATTTCTTTTTCTGTCATACAGGGGACAGCACCTGGACAGGGAACGTATCTGGGCAATTGTAAAGGAAGCTGCGAAAATCGCTGGGATAACAAAAAACATATATCCGCACACATTGAGACATTCTTTTGCTAGCCATCTTCTCGAAAACGGCGCGGATCTTAGAATCATCCAGGAAATGCTTGGTCATGCGGACATCAGCACCACGCAGATCTACACACACGTTGATCAGCACAGACTTCTCAAAATCCACAAGCAGTTCCATCCAAGAGCGTAGTGAAGATCCAACACAATGGGATATTTTTCATCTGAGTTCTTTGCGTTTTTCTTAGAGTTAGTCTTGATTTTTCTCAACAACAGTATTAGCTTCCGGAGTATGATGAAAACAAAAAAATCTATGAATAAAATGGATCAAATGTTGTTTTGGAACAAGCCGGAAGTTCTTGCTCCAAGGGAAGTTGAACTCAACAATACAAACAAGCTCTTTACCGTTGTCTCGCTGTTTGCTGGTTGCGGAGGGCTTGATCTTGGATTCTCAGGGGACTTCAAGTACCGGAAGTTCTTCTTTCCTAAAAATCCTTTCAAAATCATATTGGCAAACGACATTGATTCGACTGCCGCTTCTGTCTATGACGCTAACGGACGATATTTGGGTCACAAAATGTTGAAGGAGGATGTCAAGAACTTAGCAGAGCATGATATTCCCGATTTTGACGTATTGCTGGCAGGATTCCCATGCCAGCCTTTTTCCAATGCCGGGCAACGAAAAGGTGTCAATGACAAGCGTGGCACGCTGTTTCAAGAATGCGAACGAATCCTAAAAATAGGTCTGGCAAGGGAAAGAAAACCATCTGCATTTGTTTTCGAAAATGTTCGTGGCATCATGTCTTCTAAAATGCCGGATGGCAATAGCGTGCCAGATGAGATTGTAAGATTAACCGAGGCATTGGGCTTCAAAACCACTTACAAGCTGGTTAACTCCAGCCATTACGGGGTTCCATCAGATCGCCATCGGCTTCTGATTGTGGGAGTAAAAAAGGATTTGGGAATTTTCGATTTCAACATGCTGGACAATATGGTTGAGAAACATGCTCTTCCAAATTCGAAAGTGGATCCGTACGAATTGCTTTTGGGCTCCATTATCTCAGACATTCCTGACGATGCTCCACAGAAATGTGATTTCTGGCCATATTCCCCATCTGTACAATGCATGGTCGAGAAAATAGGCACATGCAATGACAGAGAAAATGCTCTCAAGAAGTTTATAGGCAAAACTCCTATCAGCGAAATCTCCGCAACAATCACTAATGGCAGGTCATGGAAGGACATGGATCCGAACGACATGACACCGCGATTTAGGAAAATATGGGACAATCCCAAGAAATACCACGCTCCCAAATTCTATCGCCGGTTTGCCTTGGGCGAGATAAATGGAACCATTACGGCATCCGCCCAACCAGAAAACTGCGGAATTACGCATCCTTTCCTAAATAGACGTTTTACGATTAGAGAAATAGCGAGGATACAATCATTTCCCGATGATTTTGTATTCCCGTATACAAACATTGCAAACGCATATAAAGTGATAGGGAATGCTGTCCCACCGATTCTTGGCTGGGTCGTGGCCAGAGCCTTGGCCGAATTCCTTGCTGAAAGACTTGGGAAATGATAAACCATCAAAAAGCATATCTAATTGGATTGTTCATAGGTGGAGGAACTATTTCCAGCAACACGTTCATGATAAATCTCCCGTATGACAAATGGGGGATGTATCCTGAAAACATGGCTGTTATCGCCACGGACATTCTTACAAAAATATGCAAGAGTTTCAATGCGGCATATCAATTTAACGTGACATATGAAATAGGAAATAAACGGTGGATAATCAAGCCTATCGGTGAAATAGACTTACAACCATTGAAAAATGACTTAGCCAGCCTAGGCTTGCCTACAGACGGAGAACTGATTAATAGTGTCGACCTTACAATGGCAAAACGCAAGCTTAAAGATATCGCAGTGGAAAGTTTTCTTTCGGGTATATTCGACACGCGGGCAAGCCTGACCAAATCGCACCGAAGATTCAGTGATGGGGCTCCAGTTGTATCAATCGAAGTGCCTGGCAGTTCCAGAAATTTTCGATTTGTCGTCCAACTTTGCTCATGGCTCACAGAACATGGCACTGTCACGGACCAAATACTATACAATCATCCCTGCCAACACGCATCGGCTGATCCCAGTTACAAAGGCTGGAAGAAAGGATTTAAAATCCGTTTTCTGGTAAAGTCTTTTCTTGCAAAACACTCTTTTGCAATGCAGGCTAAAGCCTTCGATGTGGAGAAGCTTAAGAAAAATCAAGAGAAAAAGGAACAAGCTCCCTGTTCCAGTCGCAATCCAAAACACGTAAGCCCGATAGCAATCCATTCCGATATAGGCTCAAAAACTTTGCCCAAGGAGGTTCGCAACCACCTGTTTTTTCACTATCACCATATCTGCGCAGTCTTGGGATGTCCGTATGCACCGAATAACGCCGTAATGGAATTGGTCTCTAGACACAGGAGCTTGATTAGCGTGTTTCCACTTTTGGCCAAGGGCGAAACCGAAGAAATGTCACAAAAATACATGGCGATTAAGAAAGCCTATTTCAATGACTCTGAATTAAGCACATTCACTTTGACTGTCGGTCAGCTGCTTTCTCACGATCAATACAGGAAATATTCAGACTTGGAGATGGGATTGGCATATTTGTTTTCAAAACAACTAAAAGGCAAGCGACACTGTGGTTCGAAGGACATTATTTTAGATAAATTCTTACATCTTGATATTAAAATGACATTCGCAATACAGGTCGATGGTTCTCCACTGTTGATGATAAATCCAAGAAACAACCGAGCTGTCATCGTTTCGTCAGTGGAGTGCAAATTAAATCAAGATGCCTTGTCAAAAATAATAAAGATAGATAATCTAAAAGTAATGGTGGAATAATGGGCGAAATCGACTTCTATCCGGAATTGTGCGAGAAATTCAAGAAATATATAAGTTCATACCTTCCAGAGGGTACAAAGGTCGAATCCTCCTACAATAAACCACTGCCAGAGATGGTTCACGAAATAGAGGATAAAATGGGAGGAATATCTTCCGTATCAAAAACATATATGCCATCATTAAAGCTTGACATTCTATTCGGATTCAAAATTAGGCAAAGTGAAATCAGATATGTTTTAATAGAAGTAAAATACTCGAATAACTTGTCATTAGTCGATTTTTCGCAATTGCTTGGTTACCTACAAGTCGCAAAAAACATCAAAATTGGAATATTACTCCTGGTGGCTAGAAAGGGGGGCAAAAATGCGCTTTCAAACGATTTTGCCAAAATTGTTGACATGAAAGAACTCCCAATGGAGTGGGCTTTACTTTTAAAAGAAGCAGAGGGGGAGAAGAAGTATGATTTCAGAGTTGGTATTTGCTATTATGTGCCAAGCAACGGAATAGACTGGTTTGACACAAAAAGATTGAAGGGAATAGACGGGTTTGAGACTTTGGCAACTGCCATATCTCCTTGATTTTTTAAAATATAGTTTTTCAGAATGGCGGAAACCGGTATCCGACCATCATGTCAACTTTCACATCATACTCGCTTGCGCTGGAAAAACTTATCCTTATAAAGTTGTTCAGATCCGGGCCAGCAATTGGGATGTTTGCAAAGACCGGCACCAATGTCGAGACCACTGGCATCCACAGATTGCAGGTTGAGTCGGCATTCCGCTCGACGAAAATGTTCGCCCAGGTGCCGTCGGGAATGACAGTCGAGCTCACACGCCAGTTCTCGGTCGAGCCGTCATACACGCAGAAGTTTCCGTTCTCGTTCAGGCGGAAGAACGCTCCGCCGATACAACAGGCCTCGTTGTAATCCGTGGGAAGGCGCTTCCACGGGAA
>CAIQLG010000197.1 GCA_903872565.1 uncultured Lentisphaerota bacterium
GGTCGGAGACCGGCGATCCGACAGAAAGG
Source organism: uncultured Lentisphaerota bacterium (assembly GCA_903872565.1). Lineage (GTDB taxonomy): Bacteria > Verrucomicrobiota > Lentisphaeria > Victivallales > GWF2-50-93 > CAIQLG01. The sequence continues at coordinate 30 of CAIQLG010000197.1, forward strand.
AACGCCAGACTCCAGTCTGGCATCAAGAAAGAATAATGCCGGTCTGGAGACCGGCGATCCGACAGAAAGGAACGCCAGACTCCAGTCTGGCATCAAGAAAGAATAATGCCGGTCTGGAGACCGGCGATCCATAAAGAAAATACCATAACATAAAATAACTTAGGAGAATAGAATGAAAATCAAAGTGATCATGTTGTCAGTGCTGCTTGGAATCTCGCTCTGCGGGGGTGCCGCCCAGCGTGAGATTGACTACGCCGCCGAGGATGCCGCCGTCAAGACGATCAACGAGCTGAATGCGAAGAACTTCGACCTGAAGCGCATAGCGTTCATCGGGCTCGCCGGAAATGTTGACAACCTCAAAACTGTCTTCCAGGGCGGGCTCCAGCGGGACCCCGGCAAGTACGAGTTCTACACCCGCGACGACAACGAGTGGGACATCCTGCTCAGCGAAATAGAATTTGGAGAGCGCAAGAAGGACATCATGGATCCGGCCACCATCCAGAAGTTCGGCAACAAGATCAAAGGCGTTGACGCCTATCTCTACGGGAAGATCCTAGAGGCTGCCGTCAAGGAGAACGGTGATGCCATCTTCCGTGTCAGCCTGACCCTTTCCAAGGTCGAGACGGGACAGCAGCTGTGGTCGGCCAACATTATCGGCACGTTCAGGAAGGCAGTAGCCGCCATTGAAGTATCTCCGGAACTTACCAAGGCCGCGATGAAGGCCGGCACAATGCTCGCGGAACAGTTCTTGAAGCAGGTGGCAAGCCTTTCTCCGGGAAAGATATTTGTCCTGCCCCTGGTCGGGAACGGCTCCGAGAAAATATCCGACATAGTTCTTGCCGAACTCAACTCCCCCGACAACAGTAAGTTCCCCATCTTTTCCGACATGAATGTCGTTGACAAGACCGCCCTCAGGGATGTGGCGCTTCAGCTTTCCAGCGCTCCGGCGGGAACTGGAACCGGTTCCGGCGATGTTGGCAAGAAACTCGAAGCCTTGTACAACGCCCCAAGCGGAACCGCGGGCAGTGCGTCAGAATCCTACTATCTCGTCTGCACCGTAAAGAACTGCTCGGACGAGAACAAGGAGGGTAGAGTTATCCTCAATGCCAGTTTCTGCAACCTGAAGAACAACCAGGTTCTCTGGGGCAAGACCGTTGAAGGCAAGTTCCGGGAGGAGACCAGCGATCTGCTTATCAAGGAGACCGTATCGAAAAACAGGATTATAAGTGTCGGACTCGTGGTTGGGCTTATCGTCCTAGTGGGACTAGGCGGCCTCGTCTTCATCGTCAGGCGGCTTACATCTCCGAGGTAATATTTAAAAAGGAACGCCAGACTCCAGTCTGGCAGTAAAGTTAGGATAGTGCCGAACTGGAGTTCGGCGATCCGTGAAAAAAGGAACGCCAGTCTCCAGACTGGCATCGGCAAATAATTTAATGTAAAGCAATTTTAAGGAGATTTAAAATGAATAGCAGGTTGGCATTGTTGGTGGCGGTATCCCTGGGGTTTGTGCTGTCCTCATGCACTACGAAACCGGTGGAGAAGTCAACATCCGTGGTTAAGGAACCGGTCAAGGTGACCAGTACGGCTGGGACGAACACGGCCGTTAAAACCGAGCCGGTGAAGACCTCCGTGGATCCGGTGGTCTATTACACGAAGCAGTCGCCGTCGAGGATCACGCTCAATGTCACCTCCACCTCCGACAAGCAGTTTGACACTATTGTCCGGGGCGTTGAGGGCGCCATTGCCAACTCGGGATTCGAAGTTTCCGCCGACAATCCCTTCTTCACAGTGTCAGTCGCGGGCAAGCTCGACAAGTTTGACAAGTTCGGCAACTTCTACGTGTACGACAGTTCATCAGAGCTGTCGGTACAGAAAAATAAGCCGGTTGAGGGGAAGAATCCCCTGCTTGCGAGAATCTCGCTCAAGGCTACGGGCGAACGCAAGCTCGGCGAGGACGATGCGAAGTCCAGCGCGATAGGCAAACTCTCGGAAAGCTCTTCGAAATGGGTCAAAGAAGTCCTCGACAGGGAACTTGTGGAAGTCGAGGCGGTCAAGGCGGAGCTTCCGCTGGAAGTCTTCGAGAAGGTCTTCGGTCCGAACAGGAACAATATCCAGAAAAACATAGACGAACTCCTCGTGAGGGCGGGTAAGCTAGAGGGGGTCTTGTCCTGCACACTGATTTCAATGGATGCTAAGAAGGTCATAATCGAAGTGGTGTACAGGAAGAAGAATTTTCCGAACGGCATCATTTACGAGAAGCTTTCCGCCGACATCAACCTGAAAGATTCCAAGGATCCGGTGGGTGATTTTCTCAAATGCGTTTTCAAGGTGCATTGATTTATATTGAAAGGAACGCCAGACTCCAGTCTGGCAGTAGGGAAAAAAGCCGAACTGGAGTTCGGCGATCCATAAAACAAATGGAACGCTGACGTCCACGTCGGCATTTAAAAAAGGAACGCCAGACTCCAGTCTGGCAGTAAAGGGATAAAGCCGGTCTGAAGGCCGGCGTTCCACAAACATAAAAAAACAAAGGTTTGAATAATGGATTACCATGCTTTGAAAAAAATAGTTTCTGCGGGAGAGGACAGTTCCCGTCAGTTCAAAGTTGATGTCACGAATGCGGATTCGCTGGCCGCTGAAATCACTGCCTTTTCCAATAGCAGTGGTGGAACAATATTTATCGGTGTACATGACAGCCAAAAGATTCCTGGCATTGACGCAAAAGAACTCAATAGGCTGAACCAGTTGATAAGCAATGCCGCCAGCCAGAATGTCCGAAGTCCTGTAACCGTTCAAACTGAAAATATCACTCTTCCAAACGGAAAACTTGTAATAAATATCAAAATACCGGAAGGAATTGACAAACCATACTTTGATAAAAATGGCATAATATGGCTGAAGACCGGTGCAGACAAGCGGAGAATAAATTCCAAGGAGGAACTCCGCAGGCTTTTCCAGTCATCCGACCAGGTCCACGCCGATGAAGTCCCGACAAGTGCCGGGTTGGACCAGCTTGACAAGATAAGGTTCAGGGATTTCCTGCGTGAAAGATTCGAGATTATGTTGCCTGGATCGGATGCCGGACTTTTAAAACTGCTTGAAAATATGAACCTGGCAAAAGATGGTCGCCTCAATCTGGCCGGACTCTTAATCTTCGGCGAAAAGCCTCAATTCATAAAACCGGCTTTCATCGTCAAGGCTGTTTCTTATCCGGGAATTGACATTAATACGGAAAAATATCTTGACAGCGAGGATTTCGAAGGCTCCTTGAAATCCATGTTTGACGGCTCCTTGTCGTTCATTATGCGCAATCTTATGAAGGTTCAGAATAAGAAAGGGATAAATTCAACCGGCATTCCGGAAATTCCCCGTATCGTATTTGAAGAAATTCTAGTAAATGCCTTTGCGCATCGTGACTACTTCATCTCCGCCCCTATCCGGATCTTCATCTTTTCCGACCGCGTGGAAATAATCAGTCCCGGGAATCTTCCAAACAATCTTACAGTGGAAAAAATATTGAAGGGAAATTCAAACATCCGGAATCCTGTTATTGTCTCATTCATATCGAAGGGAATACTTCCATATCGCGGACTCGGAACTGGAATCCTGCGTGCTATTGAGAACTGGCCGGGAATTGCTTTTTCAGATGAAAGGGAGGCTTGCGTCTTCAAGTCCGTCATCAACCGTTTAAAGGTTCATAATGCACCTTTAAAAACATATGGTGGACCTTTAAATGAACCTATAAATGCATCTGCAAATGAGGCTAAAGTTAAAAATATAGGTGCGTTGACTCATGCTGGTGCACCTATAAATGCATCTTTAACAGGACTTCAAGTAGATATACTTAATGCAATTAAAATGAATCCGAAAGTCACGTATGATGAACTTGCCGATTTACATAATAAGAATCGGACAACCATTATGAGAAATCTTGACAGACTGAAGACATGTGGAATTGTCAAACGTACCGGCTCAAAAAAGAAAGGCCATTGGGAAATATTGGAACAATGAAATCCATGTTGGCAGTTAAAAAAAGGAACGCCAGACTCCAGTCTGGCAGTAAGAAAGGATAAAGCCGGTCTGGAGACCAGCGATCCATAAAACAAAAGGAACGCCAGACTCCAGTCTGGCAGTAAGAAAGGATAAAGCCGGTCTGGAGACC
>CAIQLG010000198.1 GCA_903872565.1 uncultured Lentisphaerota bacterium
AAAATGCCTTTTTTTATTTCCATTCAAATTCCATGCGTCTTTGCCTTTTCTTAACCCAAAACCAATAATCCACTAATCCAAAAATCCATCAATCCGTCATCCTGTGGGATGACTATGAAACCGTTCCTGACTCCTGGCCTGCTCAAGTAGACGGTCCGGCTCGAGCGCAGGCAAGTTGAAAGGTTACGTGTGTCCATATCCTGCGGGCAGAACCATGCAATAAGCGGCGTGAATTTGAAGGGTGGGCAAGGATGAAAGGGGCTGGTCTGGAAAGGATGGCTCCTTTTTTTAGATGGCAGTGAGGGGGCTTCTGCCAAGATGTAAACTCGGGAGGGGGCTGATTCCAAATGAGAAAATAACTACTTAATACATGCCCTTAGTACTTGAAAATCCGGGCCGGAGGCGTACCTTTTGCCAAAGTGCGGGATTCGCATATTTCAACATGGGAGGAAATAAATCATGAAAAAATTGGGGCTTGTTGTTTTACTACAATTTGGGATCACCCTTTTCGCCACAACTCCGATGGATGAAAAAATTCCGGAAGAAAAAATCACAATGATTGAATGTGAATATAAATACGACAAGAAAGTGGTTGACGAAGACAACAAGATTGAAAATGATGGAAAGGCTTTCCATTACCAGGTATACCTTCCGAAGGGCTATTATGACCATCCTGACGAGAGATTTCCATGCATATTTGTAGCTTCACCACATGGAAACGCCCCAATGACAAATATCGACGCCAGGATGAAGAAGGACAGATGGATTGTCATCATGCTTGTGGAATCAAAAAATGGAGATCCTCAATGGATTGCCAACTTCATTTCCGCCCACGATGATGCAGTCCAAAGATTTAGGATGCTTGAGGGGATGAAATATTGCACGGGATTTTCCGGAGGTGCCCGATGTGCAAGTCGGTTTCCTGGTATGCGCCCCGGCTTTGCCGGAATCATATTGCAGGGGGCGGGCTTTTACCAGAATGGTGGCATTTATATTATGACGCCAGTTGACAAATATCCAAATCTTGCAGTATATATGACTATGGGCAAGAAGGACTCCAACAGGTCTGAAATACCAAAATTACCCGATGCTCTACCCCGTAAGACTCCCTTCAAATTGGAACTTTTCGATGGCACTCACGAATGGGCGCCCGCTGAATGCATGGATCATGCCTTCGACTGGCTCGAGCAGCAGCTGCTGACATCCTCGATTCTGGAAAAGGACAGGCAGATCTGCATCAATATTTTCAAGAGACAGCTGCCTAAGACGTTTGAGTCCGGGTCGGATTTCGAGAAGTATGAAACTCTGACGACTCTGGAACCGCTGATAAAATTGCACACGCTTGACAAAGTCCCCGAGTTGTCGGAGAATATCGGCAAGATGATTACACTGATTAAACAGTTGAATACAGACAAGAACATCCAAGTTGAGTTAAAGGCGAAGACTGCATTTCAGGCCGCCCTGAAAAGCGAGGACAAGGCGAGAGATAAAATATCGAAGAGGAAATTGGATCCCAAAAAGAGCGCCAGGGAACTGAAAAATATTCTGCCCGCATATGAACAGATAGTGAAGAGTTATGAGAATACAGTTTATGGGGCGAAGGCCAAGGAAAAGACCGACTCCATCCAGAAGGAGATCGAATAGAGGTCTTTCTAAAATCCAATACCTTGATCTATTTCGGGGGCTGGGTAGAAGATATGAAGTTCCGAGGAGAAACCATTTTCTGCCGAGAAGATAGCCTGTTCCCAAAACTCGGGACAATTTCCGTCCAAGCTTGGAATAAGGTACTGTGCCGGATACCGGAACCGGACGATGGGGCGGAAAAGCATCTTGCCTTTCCAGCACATGAATCTACCTTATCCGCTTTTTTATGCGGGGGAGTATTCATATATGCCATGGAAAAGGATGATCGCGTAAAAATTGTATTCACAATTTTTTATATAAAGGACAGAAGAAAACGCTTCCATGGTGTTTTCATATGGGCTTTATTCGGGGAGAAATCACTGAAACATGCCGTGAAGGAATTTATAGCACATTACAACCACGAGCGCTACCATCAGGGGATGGGGAACGAACTGCTGTTTCCTGACGAGAGAACTCTGGACAAAACAGGAAAAATCGTAAAGGACGAGCGGCTCGGAGGTCTGCTCAACTACTACTACCGGAAAACAGGATGAAGATCAGAAAAGATTTCTCACACAAAGACACCAAGTCACAAAGACAAATCAGAATGATATTCGTGATAATTCGCGAAATTCGTGGACTCTCTTCATGTCAAGGAACTTTGCCAATCCGGATGAGTTTTTGCTGTTCTGCAAAAGCATCCGGCAACTCCCGCCAGCTCTGAAAATCTCCGTCACAGCACCGTCAGATTCACAGGATGAGTGATTTACGATACGAGATATAGTCGTATTGAACCTGCTAGCATAGTTCACTGAATACTTACTTTTCATCTCCAATAATCAGAACAGATTATAAAAAATCGGCTGATTTTTATCTGATGGAGAAAAAGAGAAATTCTCTTCCGCCGAACTTTTTAATTTTTTCGAGTTTCCACAGGGAGTTGTTTATGGCTCCGGTGAAATCAGCCTTGAAATCGGGGGTTTCCCATATCAGCGTGGATTTTGCGGCCCATTCTGCGAAATCCGCATTTTTCAGGAGTTTTCCGAGGTGCTCGACGGAATCGGCATATGGGGGATCGGAAAAAATAATGTCGGGGCTTGGGATCAAAGGTCTTTTCCTGAAAAGGCTGAAAATGTCGGATTTTATGATTTGATGCCGGAAGACAGCACCAGCCTTCAGAACCTTTTCGATGTTCTCCCTTATCATGGCGCAGTTTTTAGGAGAAATCTCGATAAAAATTATTTCACTCGCGCCTCTGCTCGCGGCTTCGAGTCCCAGCGCGCCACTCCCGGAAAAAATATCTGCGACAGTGATATCTGCGAAATTCGCAACGCTGTCGAAAAGCGCCTTTCTAGCAGACGCGGATGTGGGTCTGACACTGTCCCCGTGCGGGACAAGGATTTTTATGCCTGATGCTTTTCCACTGATTATCTGCATTGAATCTCTCCAATAAGTTGTGATGGACTTAATCCGCCGCGGGGGAAACTAAATACCATATTTTTCCCGCCAAAAACGCCAAAAACGCGAAAATATAATTTCTCGTACAGTCAATTTATCGCTTCATTCAGGGGCAGTTGCACTTTTGACTTCCCACTTCTGTTTTTTCGCTTGGATCTGGAAGGCGTTTTCGGTTATTTCCGATACGTTTCCATCGCAGAAAAGTACCTCTCTTTTATCATCAACCGCCTCGGGTTCCGCGGCGAGGATGGTTTTTTCGGAATCACTCTGGCTCAGTCCCTGGCAATATAAGAAAGGTTTCTCTTCTCCACTCTTCGGATTTATCCAGGACAGAGTTTCCTGCTCCATTATCAATTTTCTCTCCTTGAGTGTGGAAAGATTTTCCGGGAATTTCCCATTGTTTTTGTCAGAGTAAAACCAGCAGGCTATGGCGATCTGCTTCAGTCTTTTAATATTTGATGCGGCAGAAGGATTCTCGGTGCCAGCAACTTTTCCGCATGAAATTATCACCCAGCGGTTTTCCTCTTTGTTGAACACAAATTTTATCTCGATTTCAGTAATGCCCTTGTCGGGCTTGAATAGGACGGTTGCCTGAAGCCCGTTTACGCCCTGGGCAATGAGTTCGTTTACTTTGCCCGGATTGTTTTCAAATTCCCCGAATTTCTCCTTCAGAAATTTCTTCTGATCGTCCGGAGAACCTTTCAGAATTTTTTTCCTGAACTCGCCACCTGCGAGATTTGCCGCCTCGTTGACATCGCCCTTGAGTGCAAACTGGATGAATTTCTTCCACACGAGCTTCGGTGGTTCGATGTTCTTGTTCAGCGCCTGCGACCATACGACCTGCGAGGCAACTACGGCCAATATAAAAGCTATCAGTTTGTTCTTCATAAATTTTCTCTTTCTGGCATGATGACAGGGTTAACAAAATTCAGAGTCCTGATCTGTAAAAAATAATAATGTCTTAAAATTCCACCTCTGGGGGGAATTTTCATTCAGATTTCCCGGCTGCAACCATTTTTTAGCCACAACCCCTTTTTCAACATCTTCAGCACTCTTAAAGCTACGAGTCAGGAAATCTGGGATCTGGTGAATCTATACCCGCAAATCCAACTTTGCCACCTTCATCGAAGCTAGGCCTACAAAAATTGCGAATAAAGAAGAATTCGACCTGCGATATGTGGAAAGAAGATGATAAAAAACAAAAAAAAGGTAGCAATATTGAATTCATATTTTATTTTTTGTATTATAACGGAATAGAAATCAATTATGAAAAAAATTAAAACCTCTGCGAAAGAAGACACCCCTGACTATCTTGGGCATCGAGACAGGCTCAGAAAAACGTTCTGCGAGGCAGGAGCCGATGCACTAAATGACTATGAGCTCCTTGAACTCCTGCTTTTCCATTCAATCCCCAGGAAAGATGTAAAGTCCGAAGCTAAAAGGCTGATCGGGCATTTTGGAGGAATAAACAAGGTGCTCCAGGCGGACATTGAAAGCCTCTGTGCAGTCGAGGGAATTTCCGACAGATCCGCGCTTTTAATTGCACTCGCAAGAGAGATAGGAACAAAATGCCTCGAGAAAAAGGCGCTCGACACCGAAAAACTTGGATCGCCCGAACTTGTCGCGGAATTCGCAAGGGCGAAACTTGCGCATTCGAGGGATGAAATTCTCATGGCGGTCTTTCTGAACGCCAAAAACCGCGTCTGCGGATACGATTTCATAAGCGAAGGGACAACCGACTGCGCCGTGGTCTATCCGAAAAAAATCGTGCGGAAGGCGCTCGAGAAAAACGCCTGCGGAATAATCCTGGCCCACAACCACCCCAGCGGAGAATGCGAGCCCTCCAATGACGACATAAGCCTGACGCGCAAGGTCAAGAGCGCTGCGGAAACAGTGGACATCAAAGTGCTGGACCACATCATCGTGGGTGTTTCCGGATACTACAGCCTAGTGGAGAAGAAAATACCATTTTAATTCATAGTCATCCCACAGGATGACGGATTGATGGATTTTTGGATTAGTGGATTATTGGTTTTGGGTTAAGAAAAGGCAAAGACGCATGGAATTGGAATGGAAATAAAAAAAGGCATTTTGAAAATTATGAATGCATTAT
>CAIQLG010000199.1 GCA_903872565.1 uncultured Lentisphaerota bacterium
GCATTGGTACCCTGATGATAAAATTTGAGAACTGGCGGAAGCATATGGATTCGCACTTGAAGTTGGAGCAAAATCCGGTCTATTGCATGGATGTTTTTTTGAGAATATGCCGTTTCGTTCAAGCACTATCTACGTCTTATTTGAAAAATAGGCTTTAAGAATTATACTTGTCGGAGTGAATATTTATCTTGTAAATCTGAAAGTGGAGGGATACGTTAAGCAATAAGAAAGAAGTTGGCGAAACGCTGAAAGGTAACAAGTTTTGAACATTGAAGATTCAATAGACTTTGAACCCAAATCCAAGGTGGGGAAGAGGACCAGCAATCGAAGATTGATTGGAATGATTTTCCTAGTCTTCTTGTGCTACAATTTTGTTTTCATATATGGCAAAAACATTATAGACAAATGCAATCGTGCCTGTTTTTCATTCACCGGAGAGCTGGCACAGAAAACTTTCGAGGAGAAACCCGATGCTCTTGCGGCCACCCAGGTTGCAAGCAAAACTCCAGCACCCCCCCCGAAGGAGCCTGAAAAAAAATATTCCGGAATAGATCATGCACATCCAGTTACGCTTGATCTCAAGAAAACTTCTCCTCCAGTGATTCCCATGTGTGCCGGGATACCGGATTTTGATTCTCCTGACATCCCCGAATTCCCCCAGCTGCGGACTTACAAGGGAGAGGAATGGAGCAATGAGAGGACTGTCATAAAAATGACATGCGACGGGGAAAATCTATATGCTTATTTCAAATGTTTTGATGCAAGTCCAAAAAACATTGTGACAGAATATTCGAGAAATCAGGGGGCGACTGCTGCCTGGATGGACGACAGTATAGAACTATTTCTGAAGAAGGATCAGATTAGCCCGAACTACTGCCAATATATCGCCTCGGCATCCGGCGTGAGCCTCAATAACTGCTATGCGTCTGGCGCGATGCCGTTCGACTTCAAGGATGTGAAGAATCCTGTTGATTTCCAGTATCCCGAATTTGAAGTGTATGTAATGCCAGACGGATTCGAGGTTTTCATGACCATAGGATTGAGCAATGTTGGGATTGAACAGCCTCTGAAACCTGGCGACAAAATATTGATGCAGATCTCAAGGAACTACCGGGGGCAGAAGGAAAACGGTGCCCATCTCCAGCTCTTCCCGAACTATATTTATGGCGATACAAGATTGCCGATGGACAATCATGACCGGCGGACATTCATCCTGGTTGCAATCGGGCAATAAGTCTCAATATTTCTCCCGGACTTTTAATCTTTTCACTGGATTCAAGATTTAGTGAAGTCCTTCCTACATCCTCGATGAAGTGTGCGTCAGATCCGGTGATGACGGGATACCCCTCGATTTTCATCCCAATCTTGAATTTCTCCTTTTTCCATTGGGAGGAGCCGATCTCGAGGGCATCGAAATCCGAGCCGGGAGCGATGAAGCCGAGCTGGCTTATAAGGCTGAATTTATATCTGTATACGTGTGCAGGGATGCTGTATCCGCCTAAGCGCCTCACTTCACTGAGTATCATATCCACTCCAAGATTTGTCCCGATTTGCCTCAGCTTGTCGTCAGTGTCTATGATCTCGTCGTTGCAGTCATATACGAGCTGATACCCAAAAATGTCGGTGGGGTTTTCTGCCTCTGGCATGTTTTCATCTATGATTTTCTGGAATTCGGCAAGACTCCCATATTCCTCGAAGAGTGCAATGATATGAACTTCCTCCACGGATGAGACTTCTATTCCGGGAACGACAGTGATTCCGATTTCTGATGCGAGATCCATGGCGGTTTTGACATTTGCCGAAGAATTGTGATCTGTTATGGAGATCAGGTCGAGTCCGGCCTTGCTCGCCTGAAGAAGTATCTGGCGCGGGCTCATAGTTTTTTCGGCGCAGGCCGAAAGTCCAGAATGGATGTGGAAGTCGAACGAGGTCATCGTGTCGTTATCTCTGTTTAGTACCTTTCATCTGAACTTATATCACAAAAATAGTTTATCTTTATAGTGTCAAAGAGTCATCGTTCTTTTCCTTTGGAAAATAACTGCGTCAGAGTGTCAGTTTGGGAACCTTGATACTTTGACACATTGACACTCTGATACTTTTGGGCTACGGGATTGCCGCTTTAGAGCTTTCCCGCGATCTTCATGCATAGCGAAGCGGAAGTCTCCGGACTTCCGAGCATGCTTATTCCCTGTGATCTGGCTTTCTCAAGTGCCTGCGGATCGGGGGTGACACCGTTTACCAGGACAATGCATACGGCATCCTTGAGCTGGGCGACCGCTATGGTGTTGATGTGCCCCTGTATCGTCATCCATGCGGAGCTGGGTTTGGCGTGAGCCATTACATCGCTCAGGAGATCTCCGCAATAGATGTCGGATATATCGGTTTCACCGGCTCCTTCGGCAAGGTGAAAGACCTGGAGCGAGAGCTCCGAGATAAATGCTTTTGTCTTCATACTCTGTTCTCCTTGTAAATAAATTAGACCTGTGCGAAATTGCTGATTTTGCACAAATGTAGTCAGGAGTCAGAAGCCAGCAGCCAGAAGATTGAGTTCAGATTCATCCATCATTCTGAATTCTGACTCCTGAATTCCGGATTTCTGTTTAGCTACCCCTTGCCATTCCCATAGCTTTCATGTTCAGGGTCTAAAAACACGATCGCCTCTATCTCCGTGCCAGTTTCCATCGAGGACCTTATGTGGAACTTGTCCGCGCATCTTTTCATGTTCGAAAGGCCGAGGCCGGCCCCAAATCCCAGAGCGCGGATCTTCTCGTTGGCCGTGGTGAATCCCGGCTCCATCGCTTTTTCTATGTCAGGTATCCCGGGTCCCTCGTCAGACACATATATTCTGACCCTGTCTTCGAAGACATTGATATCCATATATCCGCCCATCGAATGGATTATGACATTGATTTCGGCCTCGTAGCAGATTACAGCGATCCTTCTGAGGATTGCCGGATTGATGCCTTGTTCCGCGAGTTTTTTCTTGATGGTTGTCGAAGCAACCCCTGCAAGATCGAAATTGTCGTGTTGCAGCTCGAAATGGTAGGAATTTTTTGTGGCCTTGACCGCGCCTAGGGAGATCAGCTCTAACGCTTCGAACTTTTCGGCTATCGTATTAATCTCCATCAGAAGATGGGAGAGTATGTCGCCGTAAGTGAGTATCCCCACGATCTCGCGGTTGTTTGGCGCACTCACCACGGGAAGCCTCCCGTAGTGGTATTTTTTGAAAAGATTTGTCGCCGCTATGAGAGAGTAGTTTTGCGGAACAGTCATAATATCCCGCTTCATGTATTTCTCGACGGTCTCGTCTATGTAGCCCTTGTCGAACGCGGTTATGATGTCGTCTATGCTCACGATTCCTACGATTTTTCCGTCTTCTACGATCGGGGTGCCGGAGAATCTTTTTTCCTTCATGCACAGCTGGATGTCGCGGAAGGTACTTTTCGGGGGAAAGCATATTACATTCTTGTTCATCACCTGCCCGACTTTTATCTGGTACATCAGCTCGTGGACTAGCTTTATCTGGCGCTCTTTCAGTTCCGCCATTGTTTTTCTCCGGAGTGAAATTTTACGTTTTGTGCATATTAAGCAAAGGCAGGTGGCTACTTAATCTGCATCTTCCAGGTGTCGCCCGAGACGGGCGCAAGCCTCAAACATTGTAAGCTGGCACAATATCAGAGGTATCCCGCTGTTCTTTGCAACGCTTACCGCTGCGGGCTGGGGTTGCTTTCCCCTCACTATGACGACGCAGCATGCGTTTGTTATTTCCGCGGTCCTGAATATCTGGGGATTAGTAAGTCCTGTGAGAAGAGCATATTTCTCCTTCTCGAGAGCTAGAAGATCGCTGAGAAGATCGGCTGCGGCATAATCTTCGACTACTACATCAATTTTGTCCTCACCGCAGACGATTTCCCCTTCGAGGATTTCGGCCAGTTCGCCTATATTCAGCTTCTTTTTCACGTATTTCAATCCATTTGTTGTTTTGATTGTGATTCTATCGTCATAAATGTGGAAACCTATAGTCTGAAACCAAAAAGTCAACTTTAAAAATCCGGAATTGGAGTATATTATCAAATATTTTTTACGACACAAAACATCTCCCAGTCCAAAGATATTTGTCTCTGTCCAATCCATCGCCACGAGGCAGCCTGCAACTACGATCTCTGATGAAGCGCGCCTCGGCCGACGAAAAATGCGATGGCATCGTCGGAGGCTGGCCGGACGAGGGATCTTCCTGCGATCTTCGAAGTTCTATTCTCGCTTCTGTTTTCCACGGACGACCGAACTAGGGTCTTCCTCGAGATATTTTACGAGTTCGGTAAAGGAATCAATGGCCTGGTCAAGCTTGTCAAGAGTGTTGTTTATGTCTTTTTTCATTTCGGTAAGTGACTCGGCGGCTTTTCCCGCCTCGCCGACAGTTTTGTCCGTGTTCGAGGCCAGTTTTGGGAGGTCCGCATTTTCGACCTCCTTTTTGAGTGTCTTTGAAAGTTCGTCTATTGATTTCAATGTTGTTTCGAACTGTTCAGTCATTCCTTTTATCTTGTCCTCGGTCAATGCCTTGTTGAAATTTGATGTTGCAGATTCGATGTGGTTGCCTGTTTCCTCTAGCTTGGTTATCAGCTTGTCAATTTTGGGATTTTCGAGAAGTACGTTGACGGACTTGAAAGTCTGAATCACCTCGGTCGATAGCTTCTGATAGTCCACGGCTGCGATTTTCGCAAGGGTTTCGCTTATATTTGAACTGAGCCCGCTCAGGAGAGACGGGGTGGAGGGGACATAGAAGACATTCGGGGGCACCTCCGCATTCAGGGGAGGATTTTTATTCGGATCGTAATAGTCGAGTTCCACAAATTTCATGCCTGTGGCTATGCTTGCTATCGCGAGCCTGCATCTCAGTCCTTTTTTGACTTCATCGCCGAGGACATCGAAAAAAAACTGGGCTCTTTCAGATGGAAGAATTCCGAGCGATTGCTTCGCCGGATCTATTGACGAGGGAAGTGCCTCCATCTGCACCCACACATAGTTGTCTTCGGGCCGCAAGGTGATTTGTGACACTTTTCCCACTATTACACCCCTTAACTTGACTGCGGTTCCGACTTCGAGCCCCTGCACTGACTCGTCGAAAAGTGTTCCGAACTTAACCTTCGACTGGAAGAGATCTCTAAGGCCAAGTGCGAACAGCGCACCAAAAAAGAGGATGGTGCCGATAATCACAAAAATACCGAGCTTGTATTTGTTGGCTTCAATCATAATAATAAAATTCCTTGTTCATATTATATTACGGGAACGGCAAATCACAAAACATCATTTCAATTTTCTCGACATGCCTTTCCTGTCCAGGAACTCCGCAACCCTCGGGTCTCTGTTGTGTTCACGCAGATCGTAAGGTTTTCCCTCCGAAATTATTCCTTTCGCCTCATGATCAAGTATAATTACCCTGTCTGATATGTTAAATATGCTGTCGAGCTCGTGCGAGACTATCACCATTGTCGTTCCGAGATTCTTCCTGATATCGAGTATCAGTGTGTCAAGATTTGCCGCAGTGATAGGATCAAGGCCGGACGAAGGCTCATCGAAAAAGAGAATTTTAGGATCGAGCGCCATCGCTCGTGCGAGCCCGGCGCGTTTCCTCATTCCTCCGCTGAGCTCCGAGGGAAGAAAGTTCTGAAATCCATCGAGATTCACCAGTTTAAGCTTGTTGTTCACAATCTCAATGATTTCTTTAGGAGAGTAATCGGTAAACTCCTCGATAGGCAGGGCGACATTCTCCATCAGAGAGAGAGAGCCGAAAAGGGCGCCGGTCTGATACAGCACCCCGAAATTCCGCATCAGTTTTCTCTTCTCGTCCCAGTCCGAGGTCACAATGCTTTTGCCATGTATGAATATGTCGCCCTTGAAAGGGGGGAGAAGCCCTATCATATTTTTGAGCAGTGTGGTTTTTCCGCATCCCGAAGGCCCTGCTATGAGAAAAATTTCGCTCTCATAGACCTCGAAACTGACATTTTCCAGGACGGAAAGGTCCCCGTAGCCCGAAGACAGGTTTTTAACGTCGATTATCACTTTTTTGCTGTCGCCCATTATTTTATCTCCACAGGTGGCTGAACAGAACTGTCAGCATAGTGTCAAAAAGGACTACAAGAAAAATTCCGCTGACAACAGCGGAGGTTGTGGCCCTGCCCACCCCCTGCGTGTCACTTGATGCCTGAAGGCCTCTGAAACAGCCGATTCCGGCTATCAGGATCGCGAAAACGAGACTTTTAAGTATTCCCTCAATGAAATATTGCGGGAGGATTGCTATCATGCTTCTGTTGTAATATGCGATCACGGGTATGTCGAGCTGGATTTTTCCGACGAACATCCCCCCTAGTATTCCAACTATGTCGCCATATACTGTGAGAACCGGCATCACTGCGAAAAGCGCAATTATCTTGGGGACAATCAGGAAGCGACTTGGGACAAAGCCCATTGTGACCATCGCGTCTATTTCTTCAGATACCTTCATTGTTGCGAGTTCTGCTGCAAACGAGGAACCGGCTCTTCCGGTGCAGATCATCGCCACCATCAGGGGACCGAGTTCCTTCACGATCGAAAGGCCGACAAGGTCCGCCACGAATATGTCCGTTCCGAACTTGTGCATCTGGACGGCTCCCTGGAATCCGAGAATGAGCCCCATCAGAAAACATATGAGGAGGACAATGGGGACGGCATCCGATCCGCAGACATCCATGAAATAGACAGTTTCCTTCCATCGGATCTTGCTGGGATGTCTGATTGCGAACCATAGGGCGGAGGCCACTTCGCCTATGAATGCGAGGAGGCTGACAAAGTCATGGCAGAATTTTGCGGTGAATTCTCCAATATGGACAACTCCCGAGCGAATTTCGGGGGGATGAAGCACTTTTAGTGCCTCTCTCAGAGCATTTTTTTCAAGTTTTGGATCTTTTTCAGACATATTGCTTGCATTATAAATTTTGTTTATTAAATTATTAGTCTTTTTGCTTAGTTCAATATTTTATTGGTAAAAAGATTTAACGGATTTTAAACAATTATGCTAGCTGAAAATAAAATCTGCATATTTACAGGAACAGCGAATCCGGGGCTTGCCGCGGAAATCGCTGAATACACCGGCATTCCCATGGGAGAGGTTGACATAACACGTTTTCCGGACGGGGAGATATTTGTAAAGCTGAAAAACAATATTCGCGGGGCGGATGTCTTCATCATACAACCCACCTGCTATCCTCCGAACGAAACCTTGATGGAACTTCTCATAATGATTGATGCCGCGAAAAGAGCTTCCGCCTCAAGGATCACGGCGGTCATTCCTTTCTTCGGGTATGCAAGGCAGGACCGCAAGGACCAGCCGCGTGTTCCCATTACCGCCAAGCTTGTGGCGAATCTCATTACAGTTGCTGGCGCGTCAAGGGTGCTGGCCATGGATCTGCACTCACAGCAAATTCAGGGGTTCTTCGACATTCCAATGGACCACCTCTACGCATCACCTGTCATAGCGCCGTATCTCAAGGAGAAGATCGGTGCCGGAGCAGTCGCCGTCGCGCCGGATTCCGGCAGTGTAAAGCTCGCCCACACATATTCGGATCTCCTTGATTCGGGGCTTGCCGTTGTGGCTAAGAGAAGAGTTGACGCGATGTCGGTTGAATCCTCACACCTGGTAGGCGATGTCGAGGGAAGAGTCTGTGTCCTCACGGACGATCTTACTACGACTGGGGGAACGCTTGTGACAGCTGCGAATCTGCTGAAAAAAGAGGGGGCGAAAAAAGTCTATGCGGCTGTCAGCCACTGCCTCCTGAACGATGTCGGCAGGGCGAGAATATGCGAGAGCTGCATTGACGAGCTCGTGACGACCAATGCGGTTCCCGTGAAGGACACCTGCAACGGAAAAATAAAGGTTCTGGAAATCGGCTGGCTGCTAGGAGAAGCAATAAAGAGGATACACGGCGAAGCCTCGGTGACTTCGCTTTTCAAGGTTAAACTATAAACTGAAATATATTATTGAGAGGTAAATCAATATGGCGAAAAAAAGTCTGATCTTAAATGTCCAGGAAAGAGCGGAGACCGGAACGGGTGCCTCGCGCAGAAGTCGCAAAAAAGGGCTTATCCCTGCAGTTGTTTACAGCCCTGGGGGAGCATCGAAATGTTTTTCCATCCCGGAACTTGAATGGGTAAATATGGCCAAGAAGGGCGACATACACATTGTCGCGCTCAATACGTCGGCGGGCACCTCCATAAACGCACTTGTCAAGGAAATCCAGCACGACTATCTCAAGGGAGTGACCATCCATGTTGACTTCCAGGAAGTGAGGATGGACGAGGAGATCGAAACTTCGGTCACAGTCCACTCGAAGGGGATAGCAATCGGAATTTCACAGGGCGGTGTTCTTGAACAACTCCTGCATGAAATAGATGTCAGCTGTCTTCCTGGGGACATTCCGGAGAGCATCGAGGTTGATGTCACAGGAATCGAACTTGACAAAGGAATACTTGTCAAGGATCTTCTAATACCTGAAAAAGTGAAGGTTCTGAATCAGCCCAACGCCGTGGTCTTCCACGTCATCATACTCCGTGCCGAAGCCGAGCCCACACCGGCTGAAGGCGTGGTGGTCGCCGAAGGTGCGGTCGCAGGGGCCGAGCCCGAACTTGTCGGAGGAAAAGGTAGCAAGGAAGAAGAGGACGTAGAAGAGGAAAAGGGGAAGGAAAAAGAAAAGGGAAAGGACAAGGAAAAGAAGAAATAAGCTATGTTTTCGGACGGAGATAATGAAATTTGTCTCATTGTCGGACTTGGCAATCCTGACAGCAAATATCTGAAGACAAGGCATAACGCCGGATTTATGATTGCTGATTCCCTTTTGGATTCCTGCCGCGGACGGGAGGAGAAAAAGATTCCCGGGGGGATTGTCAGTACGGCGAGATTCGCAGGCAGAGAAATCCATATCCTCAAACCTGTGACTTATATGAATCTCAGCGGCGACGCTGTGAAATGGTTCCTTGAAAAAAAGAAAATGATGCCCGCCAAAATGCTTGTCATACATGATGACATTGACATACTCCTCGGTAGGATAAGGATATGCTCGGGAGGAGGAACGGCGGGGCACAACGGATTGGAGTCCATTATCGAAAAAAGCGGGTCTGCGGATTTCGCAAGGCTCAGGGCAGGCATAGGAGTCCAATCTGCCATTGATATGCCAAGAAGGGAATTTGTGCTTTCAGAATTTTCTGGGAAAGAGATGGAAATTTTTCTCAGGACGGTCGAAATGGCGGTTTCGGCTGTGAAACTTGTTCTGAAAAGGGGATTGAGCAAGGCGATGAACGATTTCAACGGCCTTGATAGCGATAAATTTGAAACCAATAAAAAAGAAAATTAAATGGAGGTTGAAACCTTGAAAAAGTACGAAGCGGTTATTATCCTTGACGAGCATCTGGCCGAAGATCAGGGAAAACTTTTCGCCGAAGAATTCGGCACCCTGATGAAGGGGCTTGGCGGAGTCTGTGAAACTTCACAGCCGATGGGAAGAAAACAATTCACCTACGAGATTAAAAAGAAGAAGACCGGAGTCTACTGGAATTTCGCCTTCGATCTGCCAGAGAAAAATGTAGTAGAAATAAAAAGAAAGTATCAGCTTGACGAAAGAATCCTCAGATTCAGAATTTTGGAATATGGCATCCGGGGCAAAAAGGCCACACTCGAAGACCTGTAAAAATAGCTTGGGGGAAACATTATGGCTTCACTGAATAAAGTCCTTTTCATAGGAAATCTCACAAGGGATCCGGAACTGAGATCTACTCCTTCCGGAACCGCGATCTGCGAATTCGGACTGGCGGTCAATCGTACTTTCTCCCTTCCCGACGGGACACAGAAGAAAGACACACTCTTTATAGATGTCAATGTTTGGGGACATCAGGCCGAAACTATGAACAGATATCTCCAGAAAGGATCGCCCATCTTCATAGAGGGCAGACTCCAGTACGAGACATGGGAAGACAAGGAAAAGGTAAAAAGAAGCAAATACAAGGTCGTCGCGGAAAAAATCCAGTTCCTTGGCCAGTCAAAAGGTGCAGGAGACAGGGACGTGCAAAATCAGGAAGGCTCCGAGGAAGTCCCACCCAATTTCGAAAATGCACAACCTCAGCGAAGTCAGGCCCCTCCTCAGCGCAGGGAAAATCGCCCGCCGGTGGCACCTCCTCCGGTGCAGAGCAGAAGCGAGATGCCCAAGCCAATGCCGATCCCCGAAAATGTATTCGAGGTTGACAGCCAGCAGGGCGATGATATACCGTTTTAACTTAAACAACAAATAAAATAATCCAGGAGAGAATAATGTTCAAGAAAGTAGGAGCCGGAACTGTTCAGAAACCGAGACAGAGAAGAAGAATAATGATCAGGAAAAACTGTAGACTCTGTGAAAACAAAATAGAATATGTTGACTTCAAGGATGCCGATGTCCTAAGAAAATTCCAGACGGAGAAAGGGAAGATCCTTCCCCGGAGAATAACGGGGAACTGTGGCAGGCACCAGAAAATGGTGGCGATCGCTGTCAAGATAGCAAGAGAGCTCAGTCTCATCTACTGAGCATATAAACAGAGAAACAACAAATAATCCGGAGATTTTATCATGAATGTGAAGTTGATTCTACTTGACGATGTCGAGGAGCTGGGGTATGCTGGAGACGAGGTTTCAGTTGCGCCAGGTTACGCTCGGAATTTTCTTGTTCCCAAGGGACTTGCTGTGAAAGCCTCCTCGGCCGCGCTGAAACAGGTTGCGGCAAGAAAAGAAAAAATAGAGCTTCATCGCAAAGATGAGCTGAAAAAAGCCCAGGACATGGCCGCAAGGATTGCCGAGGTCGAAGTCACAATACCAATGCAGGCCGGAGAGGACAACCAGCTTTTCGGATCCGTGACATCCCATATGATTTCTGAAGAACTTTCCAAGCAGAACATCAATATCGAATACAGACGCATAGAGCTCGAGAATCCCATAAAGGAACTGGGTTCGTACAATGTGAACATCAAAGTTCACAAGGAAGTCCTGGCATCTGTGAAAGTCTGGGTCGTCCGTGCCTGAAAATGCAAGATAGCTCCAACAGAAAAAAAAACTTTCAAAAAGAGAATGTCGCCCAGGTCGTAAAAACCATCGGAGACAAACCTCTTCCTCACAATTTAAAGTTTGAAAAATCTGTTCTCGGAGCAATACTTGTTGATGGAAACTGCCTGGACGAGGCGATAGAGAGGTTTGGAAGCTCCAAGGTGTTCTTCAGCAGCGCCAATCAGAAAATATATGATTCCATGCTTCTGCTTCACGGCAAGGGCATTCAGATTGATATCATCACAATCGGCAAGTCGCTTTCAGACCAGGGAGTTTTCACCGAAGTCGGTGGAGACATCTATCTTGCCGAACTCCAGCAGTCCGTCGCCACTACCGCACACATGGAGTCGTGGTGCGAGACCGTTTACGAGCTCGCAGTCCTGAGGGAGCTGATCAATGCCTGCAACAATTCCATCACACAATGCTTCGACACTGAAAAAGATGTGGGCGACATACTCGACAGCGTGGAAAGGTCAATCCTCATGGCACGCGATCTCGGTGCCAAGGATGTGGTCAAAAGCATCAAGGATCTGGTCCACAATTCCGTCGAATACTTCCATAAACTCAAAAATAAGGACGAGACAGTCACCGGAATCTTGACGGGCTATCCCGGACTTGACGAAAAGATCACGGGGTTGAAGAGGGGGGAGATGTTTGTTCTTGCGGCAAGACCTTCCATAGGTAAGACCTCCTTTGCCCTCAACATACTGGCGAACGTGGCGCTCAGAAGGAGGGATCCGCCTTTCTCCGTGGCCATGTACAGTCTGGAAATGACCGACGAACAGCTCACCAGAAGGCTTTTATGCTGCGAGGCGGGTATCTCGGAAAAGGAATTCACGAACAGCATAACGAACGCCGACTGGAACAAGATAACTAATGCGGCCTCCACGATCATGAAAGCTAAAGTCTTCATTGACCCGACCCCGTCTCTGAAAATAATGGAACTGAGGGCGAAGGCCAGGAGACTCAGGAAAAGAGAAAAGATTGATCTTATAATAATAGACTACCTGCAGCTTATGCGCGCCGACACGGTGAGCAAGTCCGACACCAGGCAGATAGAGGTCTCCCTGATCTCGTCCGGAATAAAGTCGCTTGCAAAAGAGCTCGATGTGCCGATACTTGTGCTCGCACAGCTCAACAGGGCGGCCGAACAGCAGAGGGACGGCATTCCAAAACTCAGCAACCTGCGCGAATCCGGCGCAATAGAACAGGACGCTGACATCGTGGCATTCCTCCACAGGGACATAGAGGCGCACAGGGAGGCGAGCGAGGATGAGAAGAGCAGGGGCCTCGAAGCACAGCTCATCATAGCAAAAAACAGAAACGGCGACATCGGAAAGGAAGAACTTGTGTTCTTTCCTAAAATCATGAGGTTCAGAAGCAAGAGGAAGTATGACATTGAAAATGCGAACATTTAAAAATATGCGGGGACTTTTCCTCGCAATTTTCATGTTTTCCATCACGGTGCTTCATCTCAGCGCGCAGGAAATAGAAAAGGTCGAATTCAAACAGGGCGGAGGATACACCTTTCCCGAGGAAAGCATTTCCTACAACGTCAGATCCTCGAAGGGAAAACAGTTCGACCAGAAAATAATAGACGAAGATGTCAAAAGACTCTTTTCAACCGGTAACTTTGCGGATGTCGTCGCGGAAAAGGAACAAGCTTCCGACGGCAAGGTAAATGTCATTTTCAAGCTTACCTCAAAACCTAGGATCAGGGACATAATACTGAAGGGAAATGAGAAATATCCATATGAAAAGCTCAAGGATCTCATAAGCCTCGAAAAGAACGGCCCCCTGAACGACAAGGAACTTCAGGAAACTTTGACGAAAATCAGGGATTTCTACACGGACAAGGGATACAATGCCGCCACCGTCAAGCCGGAAACACAGAATGTCGGAGAAGGACAGGTTGATGTAATCTTCGACATCAACGAGAACCTGAGGAAAAAAATCCTGTCGGTTTCCTTTACCGGGAACACTGAGTATTCGGCGTGGAAACTCAGAGATAGCATCGCCACACAGCATTCATACCTGAGTTGGCTTTTCAACATGGGACTCCTTAACAAGGATGAGATAGAACTCGACAAGGAACGGCTCCGCGAACTCTACTGGGAGAAAGGATTCCTCGATTTTCAAGTGACATCTGTCGAAATCATTGACGATCCCGAAGATCCCGAATACGTCAGCGTGACCTTCAACCTGTCCCAGGGAGAACCTTATACGGTGCAGGAAGTCGCCGTCGCAGGCAACACGGCAATCCACACAGACGAGATAATCAAGGACATGCGGATTAAGACAGACTCGGTCTATGACAGCGTCCGAGTAAAGAAGGACATGGACACAATATCAGGCCTCTATTACGCGCTTGGATACACCGATTTCGACTGCAAGGTGGTCCGGGTTCCGGATTTCAAGACTCATACCGTCGACATCGAGTTCCGGTTGACAGAGGGACGCCCGTACACCGTGAGAGACCTCAATATCTCTGGGAACAGAAATACAAAGGACATCGTAATAAGAAGAGAAATGGCCATACATCCGGGAGATCCGGTCGACAAGAATAGAATTGAGGCGAGCAAGGCGCGTCTTATGGGAATGAACTATTTCGAGAAGGTTGACATTGTTTCGGTGGCGACCGAGGATGCAGACCAGAAGGATGTGGATGTGAAGGTCGAAGAAAAGGACACCTGGAAGTTCTCGGTGGGTGCTGGAATGTCGGACACAGACAGTCTCGTCGGCATGGTTGAGGTATCAAACATCAATTTTGACTTGTTCAATCCAAACAACTATTTCACCGGTGGCGGGCAGAGGCTCGACTTGAAGGCGCAATATGGTATAGAGAGGGGCGATTTCACCGCAAATTTCACGGAACCATGGCTTTTTGGCATTCCCCTCAGACTTGATGTCTCAGGTTTCTATCACGACAGAAAATATGAGGACTGGAGTCAGAGCGAAGGTGGCGGAAGTGTCTTCCTCACCAAGAGATTCCTTGAATTCAACAGCCTGTCCCTCGGATACACCCTCGAGGGTGTCAGAATATACGACATGAGCCATAAGCTTTCCGAGATGTTCCAGAAGGAAGAAGGAAGTTCCACTGTAAGCAAGGTTACCGCTGAAATTGCAAGAGACACAAGAGACAGTCTTCTCGAACCCACTTCGGGATACCTTGTAAGCCTTCTCGGCGAGATAAACGCCAAAGTCCTGGGAGCAAGCGACAACTACTACAGAACCGAACTCAAGGCCAGCCATTATCTCTCATTCCTCGACGATGCCCTCACCCTGCATACGGGACTCAAGATCGGGCAGACACAGATGATCGACTCCGGAAAGGATCTCGTCCCTCTATATGCCCGCTACTTTCTCGGTGGCGGCGACACCATCAGAGGCTTTCCATATAGATCAATCTCCCCGGTGGACTATAACAATGACCCATATGGAGGCGATTCAATGCTCCTTGGAAATATCGAACTCACACATCCGATATACAAATTCATAAAGGGCGCGATATTCTGTGACTTCGGTAATGTGTGGGAAAATGCATGGGATCTGAACCTCAGCAAAATCAATGTAGGCGTGGGCTATGGGCTCAGAATAAAGATTCCATACATAAACGCCCCCGTCAAGCTGGATCTCGCATATCCCATCGTCAACAACCAGGATGGAGTCAGCAGCAAAATCAGATTTCATTTCAACACGGGCTTCTCCTGGAGCCCATAATCGTTCGAATATCCGACACGAAACACACAATATACATATAAGTTCAGTAACCCCGTCCTTTAAGTATTGAATGTTTAAGTTTAAAAACCATAAATACAATTGAGGCAATATGGATAAAATTACTGGCACCTTGGAATCTTCTCTTACTGGCTCCGCTCCACAAATAACGGTGTTTCCACCTGCTAAAAACAAATGCAACGGGATTGGAATCGTAATCCTTCCCGGGGGCGGATATGGCGGACTTGCCGAACATGAAGGGAAAGGCTATGCCAAATTTTTCAGTCAAGGTGGCGCTGCCTGTTTTGTGCTTAAATACAGGCTGGGACCGGAAGGACACAGGCATCCGGCAATGCTGGAGGATGCTCTCGCCGGAATCGAAACCGCACGGAAATATTCTGAGAAATCCGGCCTTGGACTGAAGAAAATTGGAATTATGGGATCTTCGGCAGGCGGACACCTCGCGGCTCATTCCATCGTTGACTACGGAAAATATAAGAGTTCCGTTCCGCTCCGTCCAGATTTCGGAATCCTCTGCTATCCTGTCATTGATATGAAGGGTAAATTTCGCCATCAGGGTTCCCGCGAGAATCTCATCGGGAAAAAACCATCGAAGAAACTGATTGATGAGGTTTCCTTCCTTGACAGGGTCAACGGAAAAACTCCTCCGTGCTTTATTTGGCACACCTGGGAGGATCCGGGAGTTCCGGTTGAAAACAGTCTGCTTTTTGCATTGGCACTCAGAAAAAACGGTGTGCCTTTCGATCTTCACATCTACGAAAAAGGAAGCCACGGTCTCGGGCTGAATACCGACTTCCCGTGGGCACAGGACTGCATGCGATGGATGAAGACTCTGTGAAAAAGTTCAAGATTCTTGTGATTAATCCGGGATCAACCTCCACTAGGACTGCAATTTTCGAGAGTGAAACCCTTTTTGCAGACGAAAAGCTCGACTGTCCATCGGAGGAACTGGGAAAACTGAAAAAAGTGATAGACCAAGTCCCGATGCGGACGAGACATATCGAGGGCTTCCTGAAGAGACTTGACATAAAAGTCTCCTCGCTGGACGCGATAGCCACGAGGGGCGGTCCGCTTCGCCCTGTTGCAGGTGGCGTTTACAGCGTCAATGAAAAGATGCTTACTGACGCATCGAGCGAAGAATTCATTGAACACGTAAGCAAGATCGCCTGTGTGATTGCCGTCAAGATCGGAAAATCTACCGGAGTTCCTTCATTCATAGTTGATCCTGTCTCGACAGACGAATATCTTCCGATCAGCCGAGTAAGCGGGCTTAAGGAAGTCCCGAGAAAATCCATGACCCACGCATTGAACATGAAGGCGGTGGCGCGATACCACGCCCGGGAAATTGGCAAACCCTACGAGGAACTTAATCTGATCACTGTCCAGCTTGGAGGTGGCTGTTCTGTGGCGGTACACGATCACGGCAGAATGATAGATTCGTTCGATGCCAATGGAGAAGGACCTTTCTCTCCGGAAAGGAGCGGTGGCCTCCGTGCTGACGACCTGGCACGGTTTGTCCTGGACAGTGGGAAGGATTTCCGCGAAATTCGCAAAAAGCTCGCCGGTGGTGGCGGCCTGATGAGCCTTCTCGGTACCGCTGATGCCAGAGAGGTCGAGAAACGAATCGCGAATGGAGATAAGGAAGCGAAGCTTTGCTACGAGGCGATGGCATATTCGACTGCGAAAAGCATCTGCGCACTCGCCGCATCTGTGAATGGAAAACTTGATGCAGTGATTCTGACCGGTGGCCTCGCCATGTCGAAAGTCTTCACCGACTGGATTGTTGATAGAATCAAATTTCTCTGCGAAGTCCGCATAATTCCAGGAGAACACGAGATGAGAGCGCTTGCCGAAGGTGCCATGCGGGTTCTCAACGGGGAGGAAAAGGCGAAGACCTATTAATTAAATAATATCAGACTTCTTGATTCGTGGAAAAAGAGGTTGTATGGTTTTCAGTCACCGGACGATGCCGGTGCGAGCATCTTGTAGACCATTCGCAACTCCGTGCCAGGGTAGATGAACTCCGCGTCATTCAAGTGGACAAGCATCGCC
>CAIQLG010000200.1 GCA_903872565.1 uncultured Lentisphaerota bacterium
AATGCTGGAGGCGGTCAGCCCGTCATGCGGGATGTCTGCTCTGCGTCATCCCGCATCTCATCCTTCATCCTCAGCATCTTCACGAAGTTGTAGGCGGTTATTTTTTCGGTCATCTCGTCTCTGACGTTTTCAAGTCCGCGACGGCGTGGCAGTCCAAATTCGAACACGGGGATCGGGGTCACGCCTATTTTTTTATATTATTGATTTGCAATAATTCATTCTTAATGATAAGCTACTCATATATTTTAATAAAATATCTATCTAAGGAATAATTTATGAGCAGGCCTTTAAGAATAGAATATGCGGGAGCGTGCTATCATGTCATCAACCGCGGAAACCGTCGTCAGACGATATTTGGGACAGAATCGGACGGCGAACTTTTCCTTGAAAAGCTCCAGGAGTTCTCGGCGGTCTATGATGTCAGGGTGATATGCTACTGCCTGATGAACAATCACTTTCATCTTTATATCAAGACGGCTGACGCGAATCTGTCGCGTTTCATGCAGTCGTTCCTCACATCCTTTACGATTTCAAAGAACCGCCGCGACGCAAGTTCAGGTCATTTGTTCCAGGGCCGCTACAAGGCAATTCTTGTCGAGGATGCCGCATATGGCCTTGAACTGAGCCGCTACATACATCTGAACCCTGTGCGGACACAAGGTGGGGCAGAGATGGGGACTGCAGTGCGGCGGAGGCTTCTCCGGGGCTTCAGGCTGAGCAGTTATCCGTCAATCATAGGCCTGCGCAGTTGTCCGAAGTGGCTTGAAAGGACTTTTCTCCTGGACAGGTATCCTGGCAATCTCCAGGCGAGACAGTCCGTCTATGCGAAATATGTTGAGGAAGGTTTGAGGAAGGATATAGATGATCCGATGAAATCTGTGGTTGCCAGTACCATACTTGGAACCGAGCCCTTTGTGGACCGGATGCGCAGGGGACTTGTCCGCCTCGCGGATAACTTGAATTTGCGCGGGGAGCTTGGCGGGCACGCCAGACTTGCGGCATGGATTCCATTGGACAAGGTGGTGCTGGCCGTGTCAAAGTCCTACGGCTCCACGGCTTCTGACATTCTAAGAAAACACAGCAGGAACAATGAGGCGAGACAGGTTCTGCTTTATCTTGCATGCAAATATTGCCGCGGCAGGAATTCCATGTCGGAGCTCGGAGAACAACTCGGTCACATCACCGTCGGAGCATTATCATGTGGCAGGTTTAATATGGCAAAAAGAATATCCAAGGACAAATCGCTGGGTAAAAGAGTTGAAAATGCAGAAAATTATATTATCAAAAAATAGGTGTGACCCTAATGCCCTGGAATAGCGCGCCCCATGCCTCATTTCCGCCCCGCCCGTCCGAAATCATTGGCGGCATTCTGAAAAACATCATAGATTATACCCTGAGGGAAATCGAGCCTGTTGCCGATGTTTTTTTCATGTCCAACAAATGCAAGCATAGTGGACAAATGGGCTAAATGGCATTTCCGCCAGGCAAGTCTATTGTGTAAAGGCATACACGAAGATGTTTATTCCCAGGCGGGTGTAGAAGACGTGGGCGAAGTCGCTTATCTCTGTGCTGTTGTAGTATCTGAAAACACGCCAGTCACCTTCCGCCTCGCTGACCCATTCCGGCCTGATGTCGCCCGCCTGGCAATACACCATGTCCTTTTTCCCGTCTTCTCTTACGACAGGATATTTCGTCCCGGAATATGCCGCCGTCTTGAGCCGCGTGTCAAGCCCCTGCACTCCCTCCTTCACCCTGAAATTTATTGCCCCGATCCATCGGCCGAAACTGTCCTTTCCCCAGCCCATCGAGATTATAGGCGACACGATGACTGCCACCCTGCCCTTGACATTGAGGCCAAGAAGTGAATATGTTCCTTCCGGCCACTTTTCATTGACCGTGTATTCCCTCACGGAGTCGGGAAGCGTCGAGGAGTCGGGCAGTCCCTCATAAAAACAGTGGAACACATCGTGCGTTCTTTTGAGGGTTCTGAAGTTCGCGTCGGGATAAATCTGCTTGAAGGCTTTTTCCACTTCCGGACAGACCTGCCAGTTCGCAAAACTGTGCTGCTGCCCGAAGATCTTGTTTTCCCTTAGAAATTCAGCGTTGATTCCGGCGTCTATGAAGATGAACCCGCCCCGGTCGAGATAGCCCCGGAGATTTTTTATCTCCTCCGGGGAAAGCTCCCAGTTTTCGCGGTCCGCAAAATTCACATAAATGAAGGGATACTTTAAGATATCCTTCGTCTCGAAGGATTTTATTATGACCGGTTGCGGGTCCGCCTTGATTCCGGTTTTCGCCGAAAGCTCCTCGAGAAGCGAAGGCAGGGCATACGGATAATTTCTCATCATGGGGTCGCATGTCATCATCTGCGCTATTCGGACAGGCTGAGGCGCGGCCGTGTTTCCGGCTACCGCATCATTGTCCTGCGCGACAGAACATAAACTAGCGAGCAATGCTATCATTGTAAGAAGTATCTTCATCTGATGTTTTTTCTCCTTATTTTTTTCACTGGAACTTTTTTCCCGGTGAGGATTTTAATGTCTTCCACCAACGGGTTGTCCGGATTTTCCTTTGCGAATTTCGCAAGAATTTCCCTGGCCGCGCCATCATTTGAGGAGCAAAGGTTTTCAAGCTCGTAGAAAGCCGTCTCAACAATCTCCCTGTTGTCGTCGAGAAGTGAGTTTCCCAGTATTTCGACATATCCTGGAATTTTGTAGTTTGCCGCATTCCTGATGGCGCGTTTTCTGACATCGTCGGACTCGTCAACCAGGAATTCGCCTATGATGGCATCCCTTTTTTCCGGCTTAAGTCTTCCACACATGTCTGCGAGGGATGCGCGGACATCGGCATGCGAGCTTCCAACCATCTTTGTGACAAGTTCCTCGTCAATATCCTGCAGTCCTATTATACGTCCGACCGCCATGTTCCTGACACTCTGGTCCGGATCGTCGAGGAAAGGCATCAGATCATTTTTCCCAATGTCTCTTTTTTTAAGGATGAAATATCCGTTGAGCGCCATGGCTCTGTAAGCGGGATTTCCGGAATCCGCTATTTTCTTCAGCAGGGGGGCGGCCTCTTCTCCAATGGTCGGCAGAAGGGAAACGATGAATTTGCCGTTTTGCGTGTCTGTCTCCGGATCGGATATTGTCTTCTCTATCAGCTGAATGTCCTTCATCTTGTTTCTCATCATGAGTGCGGTGATCGCCTCCGAGCGGACAATCGGGTCTTCATCCTCCAGCATTTTTTCCAGTATGCCGTCTGTCTCGGGCGAATTCTGGCTGAACTTCAAAGTCTCGGCAAGTTTGCGTCTGACCAGCCGGTTTTCATCTTTGAGCAGTTTCCTGGCGCAGGACACAAGTTTGTCCGGCGGAAGCAATGCCATCGCATTCTGGATGGCTATTATTTTTATCTCCGGAGTCTTATCATCAAGCAGGGCGGCGACAGATTCCGGGGGGAGTTTGATTTTCCCCCTCATGCACGATAGATTGGAGATCATGTTTTTCCTGACTCCCGGATCATCATCGTTAAATGCGGCGACTACTTTTTTAATTGTTTCCCCTGGAATGAGCGATGGTTCCATCTGCACTGCTTCATCATACATGGCGAAGTTGCCGAAAAAGAGGTTGAATGCGTATGGCAGAGCGGCTGACGCCAGCCTGCGGATGTGGACATCCTTGTCGTCAAGCATGTTGAGGACGGGAATCCGTGCCTTCTGGGGAATCGAAAAATTTTCTATTGTCGAGACAAGGGCGCTTCTTCTCACATCCGTGTTTCCGTCCTTCAGGCTTTTTATCAGGGCGCCAAGTGCTATCGGATTTCCTGCATATTTGCCGAGGAGCAGTACTGCAGCCTGCCGTGTCAGCGGTGATTCGGATTCCAAATCTCTGACGCATTTGGCAACAGTCTGATCTTCGGTTTCAGCCTGTTTTTCCTTCGGCACTTCCAGCGGCAACTGCTGGGCGCAGAGCGCGGACGAAAAGAAAATCATAAAAAAGATCTTTTTCATTTCAATCCTATCCTCCTTCTGAAATACCATTCGGCCGCGAAAAACATGAAAAGCAGCAGAGGGAAGAAAATGTTTCCGGCAAGATCAATCCTGACCGTTTTCTTTTCGACCCTGGAGGAAACCGGTATGTTCATCTTGCCCCGCAAGTCTTTCCATCCGATATAGGTTCCCCCCGTCAGCCTTGCCAAATCCCTCAGCACGTCCTCGCGAAATTCATTCTCCACAGATTCGACTCCGCCATAAAGCGCCAGAAATGAACCTGACCCGGATATCTTCTCGCCGTCATTGAATTTCGCTGTAACTCCCATCCCGTATTCCCCAGGAGCGTACGGGACGAAATTGCCCGAAAACTCCCCATCCTTCTCGCCCGAAAGAACAAGCGGAATTTCCTCGGACGAGCCATCTGGACATGTTATGATTGCGGATACATCGGCATCGGATGCCGGCTGGTAGTTCCGGTCAAGTAGCTCAACCTTCAGACTTGACTCTTCGCTGACGGTGAATTTCCTGCCATCGGGATCGAGCCTGATCCTTTTCTTGGTTCCTGATGCCATCCAGACAACCAAGCTGTTCCAGAAGGTCTTGTATTTCTCCATCTGGATATTGTCATCGAGATGCCATCTCCAGGACGAATCGAGCCCGAAGTAGGCGGTTCTTCCTCCGCCGAAGTTCTGCAGGCAGAGGATGGAATTTCCGGCGTGGTCGTGCAATGCGTTCCTCGATGCTGTCTTCAGTTCCGACGCGCAGGAATAATTCATTCCAGGCGGAATTGGCAGGCCAGGTTCCTCGTAGAGGACTGCGCAGTCTCTCTCGCCGAAAACATAAGGAGCGTCAATTTTGAGAAATTCTCTCCCGGACACCTTTTTCCGAACAGTCTTCTTCATCGGCAAGAGCGCCTCCAGGATTTCGGAACTGGTGTCGCCGGGAGCTGTTCCGAGAAAAATTATACCTCCGCCCCTGTCGCCTGTGAATCCGGAGAAAGCCCCGATGTAGTTTTCCGGCAAATCTTCGATTGCCCTCAGATCCACGATAATCGCATCATAGCCGAAAAGTATTTCAGTGTCCTTGGGAAATGCCTTCTCTCCCTTTCCCATTTTCGAGGAGAGGCCAGGTGTGATGAAGAAATCCTTTTCGCCATTTTTGACTGCCGCATCGAAAATGAACTGTTTGCTCTCGTCGCAATGAAGTTTGAGAAATTTGAAATTCCAGTCCAGAAGAGCACCGAGATAGAGGACTTTGAATGTGTCCGGTTCTGACACGATCACGGATGCGAATGCAATGTTGTTCTCGGGTTTGCGATCCTTGACATCCTGCGAACTGATTTTTATCTTATAGACATTCCTTCCCGGCTCAGGCGGGATTGTCTTCATAGTGCTGTTGGCCGAAAAGTTTGGCGGCACGGAAACCTTATCGGTCCCGACCCTGGTTCCTCCCCTGTAAAGCTCGAGATCCACGTTGGCTACCTTTCCAAAGCTGTTTTTAACCGTTGACACTATTTCGACCGGCTCGCCTTTTTTGGCTGAAATTGCTTTTCCCGGAACTGTCACATCGAGATCCTCGACAGGTGCAAGATCTCCTGTTCCGACGCATGTTATTGGTATTCCGAGAGATCTGAGTCCCTTGACCGCTTCGACCGGGCTTGCGCCGGAGTTCGAGTTTCCGTCGGAAATCAGGACTATCGCGCCTTGTGTCGCGGAAGGAGATTTGTCCGCCGCCTGCAGCAACGTGTCTCCTATGGCGGTTTTTCCCGGCAGTGGCGAGAATCCGCCACCAAAATACCGTATGGGGGTTTCGCTGAATACATATGTCTCATGATTTTTAATTGCTGAATTGTTGACTGTGAAAAAATCCGAGGGATTTGCTTTCACAATGTCCGATGCCACGTCTATTCTTTTTTTCCCGCCGCAGTCTTCGGTGAGCATGCTGCCGGAGGCATCCGCGAGAAATGTCACTGAGAACGATGACGTGTCGGGCTCTGTCTCCTCGTAGTACGGGCGCATCAGTATGAGAAAGAGCATCACGAGGGCGGCGATCCTGAGCGACATCAGAAAGATCAGGTGCGGTTTCCTGAGCAGCCGTCTTCGACTGAGATATGAATACAATGCCAGCGCCACGGCTGCGAGAAAGAGCGCCGCCGCCATATATGGATTTATCTGTGGGTTTATGTGAATCATTGTTTTACCGGCTCAGTGATTTGAAATATTCCTCGACCATCCCCCTGTATTTCTCGGGCGGCGACGAACTCTTTTTTCTCAGCTCAACCTTTTTCTTGAGCTCCAGCATGGCGAGATGTTTCCTCAGCATGTACTCTGCGTTTGCGAGCAGTTCAGCCGCTTTCCCGTAAGAAGCATCCGGGTTCCCTTTGAAATCCATCTTCTCGAGCGCCTTCCCGGTTCCGGAAAGTTCCATGTCCTCCGTCTCATTTCCCGCAGTCGATATGTTCCTGCCGATGTTCCCGGAGATGCGGCTGGCGTTCTCCGTTTTTGGACTCGAAGACTGCTTTTCCCTCTGAAGCCTTTCGGCGGAGTCATTTATTTTTCCGAGGAGCGCCATTATCTCCTCGGGCGACATTTTGGGGAGGAATTTCTTGGATTGCCTGACGGATTCCGCGAATTTCGCAAGTCCCTGCGCAGCAGAATTCTGGAACTCGGAGGCTTTTGCGAATTTCGCATAAAGCAGAGAGTTGGAGGCTTTCTTCATGGAACTCTGGATCCCAGGAGTTTCCGAGGCCGCCTTCTGCATCTGATTTGCCACCTCGGGATATTCATCCATGAGCGAGGACGAGAGCTCATCGGCCATGTTTGCGAGTTCCTTGTCCATATCCGAAAGCTGGTTCTGCGAATCTCGCATTTTCTTCGCGAGCCCGCTGTTCTTGGCGGAATCCGGATTGGACGCGGATTCGCTGGATTTGCCAGCCTCCTGCTTCTGCATCCCGGCAAGTTTTTCCGCGCCAGTTGCGACCGCCTCGATCTGGGCGGCAGTGATTTTTCTCATGGTCTGCCTGATTATTTCCATCGAAGAGAGAAGGGAGTAATGTGCGTCGTGTCCATCCCTGGAAGCCTGTCCGGGATTGTTTTCCGCAAGACTTCCGGATGATTTCTGCATCGAGGATGCGGAGGAATTCATCTCGTCCTCCAGATTTTTCATGTTGATTCCGGTGGGTATTTTCCCTGCCAGAGCTCTCAGATCCTTTTCGAGCTCCTTCTGTTTTCCGGAAAGTTCCGCCGTCTCCTTCCTGTCGGGATTTTTTCCGGGAATTGAATCCATCGAGGAATTCAACGCGTTCTGTTTTCCTGCGGCCGTTCCAAGCCCCGCCAGCATCTCATTCAGCTTTTCCATCAGCTCCTTAAGCGACGTTTCGCCTTTGCCGCTCTTCTGCTCCTTGTTCTGTTCCTCGCTCTGTCCTTTGCCAGATTTCGAGTCCTTCGGCCTGTTGTTCATAAGTTTCTGCGAGAGAGCGGTAAGCAGTGCGAGAGCTCTCATCTGGTTCGGCAGCGATTCCTTGTAGAGGCCGGATCTGGCAAAGTCCTCCGCCTGTGCCAACTCCCTGATCACATCCATATTTTTTATTTCTTCATCTCCAGCCTGTTTTCCGGTCAACCTGGCTAATTCCGATGAAAGTTCCGTCCTCAGTTTCGACAGGAAATCCGAGAGTTCTCCGCCCGCATATTTTTTTTCTTCCGGTGGTGCGGATATGACATCGTAGGTGAGCCGGATGAGCCTCTTCAGTTCGGCGATAAACCTGAATATGTCCATCTCACCGCTGCCTTCAACGTCTTTCGGTTCAGACTTTTCCCTGACCTCGACAAAGATTATCTTCGATCTTGAAGTGTTCGCATCCGGGGATCGGTTGTCCTGGGCTGTGAAAAAACAGCAGATCACATCGCCGACGACGGCTTTGATCTTCGACAAATCCATCTCATATTCGTAATCCATCCTGAGCCTGGCCTTTTCAGGTTCCACAGCTTCCACCTGCTTTTGTACAACATTGTTTTCGCCACCAGATACCGACAAGTTGAATGCCATGGCCGATACTCCATAGTCATCGGACGCAGAGGCGGAGAAACGGACCTTGTCTCCCGGAGCCGCCTTCACATCATCCTGCGGGTCAATAAGATCCACAACAGGAGGCTGATCCGGGACTGATTCGATCTTGAAAACATGCGACTGCTTTGTCCTCCCAGCAGGATCCTCCAGCACAATTTGGCATTCGAGCGACTTTTCGATTTCAATCTCCGCCAGATAATTGAAGTCAGGATCAGGGGAAGTCCCGAATGCCTCTTTTTTTCCGCCAGTTTCCAGGAATACCTTCGGAGCGTTTGCAGTTTTGATTTTGACAACGAGCCTGGTGCCGCATGGGACGGAAATGTCCTGTATTGAATCGAAGCTTTGTCCTTTTTTACCAGTATATGCCGGCGGAAAGATCTTCATCTGCGACTTTTCGATTGATGGCGGGCTGTAAATCTGTATTCTGTACTGATCCGAAACAAGCGATGGAGTCCTGACACGATATCTGATATTTTCAGAGAGCTCGTACAATGTGAATTCCGGAATTCTGTTTTTCCCCGGAGCCATGCTGAACCTGTGTTCGCCCTTCGAATCGCTGTATACTATTTCGGCCTCGTTCTCCCATCTTTCAATGCAGGCTTTTATCTTGAGATCCGATCCTTCCTCGACATCGGCGTTTCCAGGAATGACTCTTATCCCGCTTCCTGAGATGCCGGCAATGTTCTGGAAATAGTTTGCGGACTTCGTGAAGAATCTCGACCCGGAAACTACGAACAACGCAAGTATGATGCCGGTCATGGCCACAAGCCTGAATTTCAACCGGTCACGGCGGAGAAGATCCTTTTCGATCTCCAGCAGAATTTTTCCGTCCGAGACACTTTTTATGAGCTCGTGTTCAAGAACTCTTCTCTGGTCTGGGGGGATACTTTCCTTCTCCACCGCGCAGACCAGCGAATCCATAAGCTCGGGATGCTTCTTCTCAATCTCGAGCGCGAGCCTTACAGGATCAATTTTTCCCAGTCTCAGTCCGAAGGCAAGATATGCGGCAGAAATCATGAGGATTGCAAGGCAGGCGATTGATATCATAAACGAGGATTTTTCCTGGAAGGGGACAAATCTTTCGACCAGGGAGAATACCAGAAGCGCTGCAGCAAAAAAGAGGAGCGCCCTGACAATGTCGCCGAAGAATTCGGATCTCCTGATTTTCCGACCGGCCTTCATGAAAACTTCTGTTATTTTAATGTTTTCAGGCATTTTCAAACTCCCCCCGCATTTGATGGTGTGGTCTTCCATTTGTCGAGCAGGAAGGAAATAAGGATTTCCAACATGGCCGCCAGAAGTGCCAAGGTGGCTGCGAGCGCGGCCAATTTTGTTTTTCCATCCAGTTCCGGTTTCGCCAGTTCAAGTTTTTCTCCGGAAATTTTCTCTCCATTCGGCAAAATTCTTCTCCTGAGTGTTGTGATGGACTGTTTTTCGGTCACGGACTCGAGCCTTGAGACATTCACCTGGACTGGGATTTTGCGATTTTCGCAGAAAACTCCAGGTTGCATGAAGCTTTCGTTCTCAGCGGTTCCAGTACCTTGGGGTATAGCTTCTTTCCCGGAAATTTCGGAGGAAACTTTTTCGCCGCATTTGATGGTCGAAACACAGTCTTTTCTGTTTTTCCCGCCCTGGAACACGATTTCGTGAAGCACGGGCAGGAACGATCCTGTGACCGGGAATTCGCTTGCCACCAGGGAAAAATCAATCGAAAATGCGAAGAGAGTCCCCGCCCCCTTAGACTGCCTGATCAGAAAGGGGAAATTATCATCCATCGAGATCAGGGTCTCTGCTGGTTTTTTGGGTGCGAGTCTCGTGTATCTGTAAATAGGGAAAAGTTTAATGTCGGTATTTTCATTCTCCTCAAACAGCAGGAAGAACGGGCTTGCCGGGTCTATCTGCGAAATTCGCGTGAATCCATAGACGCCCCCCCCGTCCGAAACTCCCTGGTAGTCTGCGGTAAGCAGTTTGTTATTTTTCAATCCGAGAAAACTGTTTCCGGATTCCGCGCCCGGAGTGACAACAACTATTCCACCTTTTTCCAGGAATGCATCAAGGCGCTTGTAGTCTTTGTCGCCGAAATCGGCGCAGGCGCCTACGAGAAAGATTATTGAGAGTGAACTGAGGTTTATTTCCTTGAATTCCTTGCTGTCAAGACTTGAATAATCAAACTGCGTGACGGTTGTTGCCGCCGAACTGAATGCCTTCTGGAGAAAGAAGAGCTCGTCATTTCTTTCTGGCGGTGCGAATGCCGCGATTTTGAGAGGTGGCTCCTTTCCGGTCCAAAGGAAGGAACTGTTATCCGGTGCGTATGAATCATCCCCGATGGATATTTCGACGCTTTCAAGTTCGGATTTTCCCAGAGGGAGGGCGGTCTTTACGGTTTTTCTCGGCGGTATGGTGATATTCCTCTCGATTTTACCGGAACCTGTCTTGACGCAAAGAGTCCTGTTCTGCTCCAATATTCCGAAATTCTGGACTTTCACAATAATGTCGGTGGATCCGTTCAATGCCCGTACGGCCTGCGCTTCGGCTATCCCGACATTTTCGGTGCGGGTGGGCGAGCAGTCCATGAAATCAATGGATAAGTCCTTCAACGGCAGTGAGATGGCGGGAAAGCTCCAGTCTGTCAGCTGGAAATCCGAAACGATGCATATCCTTGACTCTACGCCGGGCTTGAAAGTTTTCAGCGCATCTGCGACGGCATTCTCGTGTCTGCCTTCGCAGAGATCCGGTTTAAGCGATTTGAATTTTCCCAGTATCTCGTCCTTTTTTGTTGTCCATTCAGCTGCGACCCGGACTTTGTCGGAGCTTGTGAGGAGTTCGAATTCGGAGTTCTCCGTGCCATCGAGGATTTCCCTGATTATTTTTTCTGCATTATTGATCGAATTCCATCCGTTCATGCTTGCCGAAGTGTCTAGTAGTATTGCGGTCTGGAGAGTTTTCCCGGCCTGCGCCGCATTGTTCTGCCTGTTGCCGAAGGATGGGCCGGCCAGTGCGAGAATTACAAGAGAGAAAATCAGCATCCTGATCATGAGGAGAATAATATCCCTGAGTTTTCTTCTGCCCTCCCTCGGCATTTTTCCCTTTATTATGAAACGAATGCTTGGGAAGACGAGGTTTATGGCGTTCTGCTGTTTCATCAGATGGATGACAAGTGGGACGGCAAGAAGAAGGCCGAGATACAGGAATGCCGGATTTGCAAAGCTTATCATGGTCAGACATTGCCCCTTCCGTTAAGATATCCCGAAAGGACAATTCCGAGATCGTTGGAACTTGATACCCTGAGGTAGTCGGATTGCGAGTCGAGGCAGGCTTTCCGGATCTTCTCCAGATGTCTTTCCATCGAGCTGAGGTATTCAGCCCTGACATTTTCCGGGTCGGTCAGAATGCTCTCTCCGCTCTCGCTGTCTATGAATCTGACTGGCCCCTTGAATGGGAAGCTGGTTTCATCCCTGTCATATGTGTTGACGATGATGCAGTCGTTCTTCGATGCGCGCAGTGTTTTCAGGAGGTCCGCCGGATCCTCGTCTGTGTCGAGGAAATCGGAAAGTAGCACTATGATTCCTCTTCTTCTTATGCTTCCTGCGATAAGTCCGATATTTTTCCCGTGCAGTGCCTTGCCTGTAGGTTTAAGAGCGCTGATTCCGGTGATCAGCCGGTTGAGATGTCCCTGTCCATTGGAGGATGGCAGATATGCTGTTATGCCTCCGGAATATGCGTAGGCTCCAACTTTGTCTCCCTGTTTTGACGCGAGATATGCGATTGATGCGGCGAGCATTGCGGCATATTTGAATTTGCTGCACGGCGAATTCGAACCCTTGTAAGCCATCGAGGCGCTGGAATCTAGGATGATGGTGCAGTTGAAGTTTGTCTCCTCCCTATATACCTTGGAGTAGATTCTGTCGAGCCGCCCGAGCACTTTCCAGTCTATGTTCTTGAAATCATCGCCCGGGCTGTAGTTCCTGTACTGGAGGAATTCCGTCCCGAAACCGTGATATGCACTCCTGTGCATTCCGGACATGAATCCCTCGACTACGATTCTCGCTATGAGATGATAGTTGTCTATTTTTGCCAGGACTGACGGTGATAAAATTTCTGTTAGCTGCGTCTTATCCATTTCGATCCCTTTAATTCCACCAGTTGGTTCATCCTGATTTAGTGTCGTTTCTGCGCATTTGCGACAGTAGTAAGTATTCAGCAAAGTACGTTGTCAGCTCGAAATATGCCATCTCTCATATTCTTCGGCTGATTTTCATCGCGCAGAATTTAGGGCCGCACATCGAACAAAAGTTCTCCGTATCTGCCTCTTCATCATTCGCAGTTTTTTTCTTCTTAAGCGCCTGTTTCCTGTAGTCTCTCGCCCTGTCAGGGTCAATCGCCAGTTCAAACTGCTTTTCCCAGTCAAAGTCGGCTCTCGCCTGGCTGATCTGATTGTCCCTTTCGACTGCGCCCTTTTTCCCGAGCGCTATGTCGGCGGAATGTGCGGCAATCTTGAATGCCACCACACCATTCCTCACATCTTCTGTCTCTGGAAGCCCAATATGCTCCTTCGGCGTAACATAACATAGCATTGCGGCACCGTAGTAAGCTCCCATCGCCCCGCCTATGGCACCAGTTATGTGATCATATCCAGGCGCGCAGTCGGCCACGATCGGCCCGAGAATATAGAATGGTGCACCCTTGCATAGTTTCTCCTCCCTTTCCATATTCATCTTGATCTGATTCAGTGGTACATGCCCGGGCCCCTCGACCATTACCTGGACTCCGGCCTTCCGGCATCTGCCCACCAGTTCTCCAAGTGTATCGAGCTCTGCGAACTGGGCCTTGTCGCTCGCATCCGCAATGCATCCAGGCCTCAACCCGTCGCCCAGGGAAAGAGTAACATCATACTTGACACATATTTTCAGGAGCCTGTCAAAATGCTCGTAGAAAGGGTTCTGCCTCCGGTTTTTCTTCATCCAGCTTGCAAGTATGGCCCCTCCCCTGCTGACGATCCTGAGCATCCTCTTCATGGCAAAAGGGACATGCTCCCTCAGCAAGCCAGCATGTATGGTCATGAAATCAACACCTTGTTCCGCCTGTGCCTGGACCGTTTCGAAAAGCATGTCCACTGTGATATCATCGGTATCATCTGTCCTTGACGCTGTCTCATAAATGGGGACAGTTCCGATGGGTGCTGAACAGTTTTCAATTAATTTTCTGCGAATTTCGCAGATATTGTCCCCTGTGCTTAAATCCATTACGGCATCCGCGCCATATTTAAGCGAGACCTTCATTTTCTCTACTTCCTCCTTGGGACAACTCGAAACAGAGGAATTTCCTATGTTCGCATTGATTTTAGTTGTAAGCGACTTTCCAATCCCCACAGGAGAAAGGTTTTTATGTCTGGGATTGGCGGGGATCACGATCCGTCCCGAAGCGACTTTGCATCGTATGAAATCGGCATCCAAATGTTCCTTGATCGCCACTTTTTCCATTTCGGAAGTAATCACGCCCTTCCTGGCATTCAATAGCTGTGTCATCTTTTCAATAGCTCCTCAATAAGTGTTATTGTTTTTTCGGTCGCCCCCCTGTGTTTCGAAACTGCATATTTCGCCCTGCGCCCCAGTTCGAGCCTCAATCCAGGATCTTCCACCAGTTTTTCAATCTGGCTGCGCAAGCCTGAATCCTCGCCAACGGCAATCAGGGCATCATCATCCATCAGAGTCTTCAGGATGAATTTGAAATTTTTCAGGACAGCCCCAGCAATAATGGGTTTTGCAAGTAGTGCAGGCTCCACTAGATTGTGCCCCTCGTTGTGCCCTGCAAAACTCTTTCCCATGACCACAATGTCTGCGGAAACCATAAATTGAAGCATTTCCCCTGTAGTGTCAACAAGAAGGCATTCGTATCGGTTCCCAGCTGGATATTTCCCAGTTCTGGTCCGGAATTCGATTCCAAGTTCATTTAGCTGTGACTCTATTTCGGCTTTCCTTTCAGTATGCCTGGGAACCAGGAGTAGCCGAAGTTCCGGATGCTTGACCTTAATTTCCTTGTATACTGAGGCTATTAGTTTTTCCTCTCCGGGATGTGTGCTGGCTCCCATGAGAACACAGATTGGACCTTCGCCAAAATATTCCGAAAGTCCCACCAAGGCGGAAGGTTCAGGAATCGGCTGGTCGAACTTCATGTTCCCAGTAGTCACGGGTATTGTCCCAGGGCATATTTCTGAAAACCGTTGCTTATCAAGTTCGGTCTGTACAGAGATGAGACTCAGCATTCTGACTATCTTTGAGAAAAATATTGAGAATCTCCTGTAACCAGAATAGGACTTGTCGGAAATCCTGCCATTGACCAGGGCTGCAGGGATATTCCTTTTCCTCGCCTGGCAGATCATGTTCGGCCAGAGTTCGGTCTCGAAAATCACAAGGGCCGAAGGGCGAATCAGGTCGAATGTCTTTTTTACATAAAATATGAAATCAATCGGACAAAAGATGAGGACAGTGTTTTTGGGAAGACTATTTTCGGCAAGCGCCTGCGCCGTGGTGGTCGTTGTGGAAAGGACAAATTTCATGCCTGGAGACTTCGACAGCCACTTCCCGATGAATGAAAGGGCAATCTGTGTTTCTCCTACGCTGACCGAATGAATCCATATCGCTCCGCGGGAATCGAGAAGTTTTTGCTTCT
This sequence comes from uncultured Lentisphaerota bacterium, assembly GCA_903872565.1. GTDB lineage: Bacteria > Verrucomicrobiota > Lentisphaeria > Victivallales > GWF2-50-93 > CAIQLG01. The sequence goes on from CAIQLG010000200.1 coordinate 14,723, forward strand.
TCCCGGTTCCGTAAATGGAAAATCTTTCGAGGAAGGTCTTCTTGGTGCCGCCTCTTTTTATCAGTTTGCTGATTATTGACGGCACAAAAAATATGAACACGAAAGGGAACAGGATGTTATATATGAAAATCATGGGGGAATATAATGGCGATTTCATGCAAATCAACAGACGATGGGAATTTAATAATATGCGGAAATTGCTTGCACTACGCCGTGATCCAAGGTTATTTTTTCACTTTGTCTCCTTGTCAGGATAAAGCCACGGTCAAGCCCGAAGCGCCTCATCGCCAATTC
>CAIQLG010000201.1 GCA_903872565.1 uncultured Lentisphaerota bacterium
AACCGGGCGATCTATTTCGGGATTCGCTGTGAAGAGCCGGACATGAAGAACCTGAACATCGCGACGACCAATAATGACGATCCCTCGATCTTCAAGGGCGACTACGTGGATGTGCTGCTGGAGACTCAGGGGCATTCCTACTATCAGATCGCGGTCAATCCGGCCGGCGCGATCTTTGATGCCGATATGAAGGATGGTACCAATCTCGACTGGTCCTCGAGTGCCAAGCTTGCCGTGTTCAAGGGCGACAAGTTCTGGAGCGTGGAAATGCGCATCCCCGTTGGCGACATGATGGATGGAGGCGTGGATCCAATGAAATCGGTCGAGGGCCGCTGTCCCTCCGCCTTGTACCCGTGGGCCATCAACGTATGCAGGCAGCGGGTGAGTCGTACCGAGACAGAGCGTTCCGCCTGGTCGCCCACCGGAACGGATTCATTCCACGTGCCGATGAAATTTGGCACGTTGTCCGACGCATGGTAATTAAGACAATTAAAAAAGAGTCGTGCGAAACAGCTAATTTCGCACAAAAGTACTCAGAAGCAAGAAGACAGTAATAAGAAGATTGAGTTCAGAGACGAATAAAACATTATGAGCATTGCAAACATATCATCACACCATATATTATGTGGAAAAATTAAATAAAATATCGAAAAAATCAGAAGTCGCGATTGTTGTAGCAGACTCTTCAGAACGGGAAGCAACCATTCAGAGGAAAACAAAACTATCTGAAAAATAAGAGTAGGAAGTTGAGAAAATGAAGACTTCTTCATCCGAACATTGGATTGGAAAATAGAATAACCATAAAAGGGTATTCAAATGTTACACTATAATGGAATGCCAGTCCTGGCAAGCGAAGCTGCGGTAAGAAAAGATGCGGATGTGACGGTGGAAATCGGACCGCCGCAGATCGTCGCAGCCAAAGATGAGTCGCCGGACGATGGAACCTTTGTGGGACCCGGTTTGCAGCGCTTCGGCAAGACCATCTATCTTAACTGGTCGTTCGACTGGGATGTGGATAATAAATTAGCAGAACAATACAAGGTTAAATGACCTGAAAGGAACAAAAGGAGATCAAGATGAGGAATGAAAAGATATCTGACACCAAGACTGAGGGCAATGTTTATGCATAAAAATATACAATCCGCCAGCGAGCAAGAGCAGCTACGTTTCGTGCCTTGGTTTCTGGCATCCAATCTTCTTAACACGTTTTTTATCCTCTGGACTTTCAATGGTTCGCTCTTTTTGCTTTTCCTCCATGAACTGGGATTGCCGGATGGCCAGGTCGGAGTTGTGCTCTCGCTTTTTCCTTTTTGCGGCGTAATTGCGCTGGTCGTTGCGCCTCTGGTGGCGCGCCTTGGGTTTAAACGTGTTTTCCTCTTCTGCTACGGGCTCCGTAAATGCGTGATGGCCTTGCTCCTGCTACTGCCTTGGGTTCTTGCCACGGCCGGACACATGGCAGGCATGGTCTTTCTATTCGTAGTGCTCATCGTCTTCGCCCTGCTGCGGACTACGGCGGAGACGGCGTATAACCCGTGGTCGCAGGAGTTCATCTCCAACAGCATCCGCGGCAAGATCACGGGTGTCAACATGGTGATATGCACGCTAGTGTCCGGCGTGGCTCTATGGTTTGCTGGTCTGGTACTTGGCCGAGAAACCGGTTTGACACCATTTCTGGGACTGTTGGCGGCCGGTTGTGTGCTTGGCCTGCTGAGCGTGGCCTTGATGATCAAGGTGCCAGGAGGGGCACCACAGCTTGAAGTGCCCGTCCGTAACCATGGCGGGAATATAGCGCAGGCGTTGAGGGATCATAATTTCGTCATCTTCCTGCTGGGCAATGTATGCACTACGGTCGGCTGGATATTGTTCTCCACTTTTCTGCCGCTTTATCTCAAAGGGCGGTTGGGCATAGCGTCTGGCACCGTGGTCATGTTGGATAGTGCGGGAATGGTGGGCGGGGCGCTGGCCGGACTGCTTCTGGGGTGGATGGCGGATCGTGTCGGCAGTCGCCCGGTATTGATGCCCTCTACTACAGTGATCATGCTCCTTCCTCTGGGCTTTTTGTTGCTACCACAGCAGATTCCGCACGTCGTGGCATGCTGCGCCGTGCTGTACTTCCTGGGTGGACTGGCGTGCAATGGGATGGCAATAGGGTCTGCCCGCTTGCTTTTCAACGGAGTGGTTCCTCCTGATCGCAATACGGTCTATATGTCTATTCAATATGCTGCGGGCAGTTTTTTCGGCGGAGTGGCCGTGCTAAGTGCTGGTGCCCTCTTGTCGGCCTGTGGCGGCTGGCACACCCGGATCTGTGCCGTGGCGCTGAACGGCAACAGCCTGCTGTTTCTCCTGGCTGCTTTATTTCTGGCGGTGGGCTGCTGGATGTACGGACGGGTCAGGCCAGACGGCCAACATACAACACGAACAGCGATGCTGGAATTGCTCGAACCCGTGTTTCGGTTTGGCCTGCTCAAGGCCTGGTGGTGGGGTATGGGTGAACGTGATGTAGCGAACAATGGTATTAACGTCACTGCCGGATTGTATCCCGTGCGCACTAGGGAGATATCGCCGGTACACAGGATCTGCGCCAGGTTCATGCGTTTTAAAATCATCCTTTTGCTTGCCATGGCTATACCGACGGCCCCTGCGTTTGCTGAGGATGCCCTGTCCAAGGCTGATGCCATTGAGTTGAAAGCCTGCGGGGTGCCGGACAGCAATGCTACCGGAGTTAACGGCGAGACCAGCATGAGCACTGTCAGGGCGTTCCAGAAACTTCATCCCGACATCAGGCTTGTCTGCCCCACCGG
>CAIQLG010000202.1 GCA_903872565.1 uncultured Lentisphaerota bacterium
ATTATTCCGCTTCCTGACGGCGCGGAGATGATAAGCGAGGTGTCGAAACGGCAACGTTATGCACTAAACCTTCTTGGAATTCCTGCAGAAATTTTTCTTTCCAAAAAACCTAGCGGCAAAAAAAAATCAATTTAGGATATACATTTTTAAATCCCAAAGACCTATATAATAAAAAATAAACTATTGGAACGAGAAAAGAAATAATTGCTGGCAAAACGTTGTGATAGATAAAAACAGGATTTACAGAAATTAATAATGATAAAAATGATGCAAAATATTCATAAGATGTCGTCAGGTGTAGTACTGAAAGCGGAGGAAGTCCGTAAATATTATGTAATGTCTCGCATGTAAAAATCGGTTCATTCAAATGATAGACTTGCAAAAACGCCCTATGAAAATAATCGATATCATCTGAATTGGGTCGAAGGATGAAAAGCGGCAGTAGGGAAACGGCTAAAGAAATTGAGAATAACCATATTATTAATAATGAATTTCCCTTTATCGATACTAAGCTCTTTTCAAAATCTACATAACAAATTTTACATAGGAGAAATAAGCCGCTTACTAATAGCGGCAAGAAAAAAAATATAATGCACATGGAAGGCACTCGGGCTAGCAAAACTATGTGATACGCAAGCGTCCAGGTTGAAAACACTGCGAGCGGAATAGCTACTAATAATTCGCCGATACCGATGGTTAGCTTTTTATTCAAAATAACTTGCCCCAAAAACACCGAACCTGACTTTTTCCCGTTAAGAAACGTTCTGCCATTGCGATCAGCGAATATTCAAGCAAATGACCGTCTCGCGACAACGGATATGCGATACTTTTCCTTGTAATCGAGGATCTGCGACCAGTCGTTTATCCCCATCGCATCATAATCAACTTTCTTCGAGACGTATCCCAAATCGGCCAACATCATGAGCAAGGCTGCTTCGCTTGGATATCCAACAAGAATATTTTTTTGCTTCCCATTAAGGCTTATGGAGTCTGATTCACGATCCGCGTCATCTTGTCGAAGCTCAATCACCGGCTCTTTCATCTTGGAGAGCGACGTGTCCACTATGATGTATTTCGGCTCTAGTGCCGTGACCTTGCGCAACAAATCAAATGGGCACGGAACATGGTAAAGAATTCCGAACACGAAAACCACGTCAAACAGGCGTTTCGCAAATGTTCCAACCACTTCGTTCACATCGCCGACAATAAATTCAAAGCGTGGAGGCGCAATCCCATAAAGGGACATTGTTTTCTCTGCCTTATCCACCAAGTAGCTACGTCCCTCAACACCTGTCACGCTTGCCGCCCCGTTTTTGAGTGCCGCGAATGTCCAGCGTCCGTCGTGGCTTCCCAGATCCAAGATCTTTGCGCCATTAATGATCCCCCTGTTGTGTGCAATCAGGGCATTGAAACGCGGATTCAACCTTCCAAGATCAGGGGTGACCAAGCTCGTTTTTTGGAACTCTGGATAATCTTCAAAAAACCTTTCAAGCATATTGTCTCCTTAAAAAACTTCTTCAGGATAAATCAACCGGCTCACCCGCTATTAGGTGTTTGCAGGAAAATAACATACCTACTTAATATTTCAAGGGTTTCTAATTAAAATGGATGCTTCAGATATTAAAAGTCGTTGATAGTTGCAAATGATTAATAAGTTAAGTATGTTTTGCTATTAAAAGCTAAAGTCACTAAGGCGGATTACAGCCTTAAAAAGTCGGCTATTTACTTGATTTCAAGATATTGTGACCATAATAGCGATGCTTTTAATTTCAATTTGTTATTTACGATGTAAATCCACACTTCATATTTTCCTGGGCTTAATTCCGGTGACATCGGATATAAAGATAAATCAAAACGGCACTTTCCATATTTTTTGTTTTTGAAGGATGCCGCCACATCTGGGCTATCAAGCATATTGCCACTTAATTGAATGCACTTATCAGTTGAAGAACGCAAAATAATCGATACATGGCTCTTTGTTGAATCAATATTCTCCATGGCGGCCCATCCACCTATATGCAGAAAATCCTCATCTTTGGAATAATCGATAATATCGACATTTGCAATGATGTTTTTCGGATATGAGACGACTTGATCCATATTGGCTATTAATTTAACTTCAAAGTTCTTCTTCTCACTAGACCAAGTCGGTTTTATCCATTGCAGATCCACAACCGCTGTCTGGCTATAATCGCCAGGCAGCAATCCTGTTTTTATCAATATTTCGGTCAACCGTTTCGATGAACTTAGATCTTGACCACCTATAATTCGATACACTGAATATGTTGCATCATAGCGATAGTTTGATAATAACAGATTAAGCTCATCTGGTGTAATATTTTTCTTTACACCTTCAAGCAAATCCGCTTGTATGATAGATATCATCCGATCATTGTCAGAAGCAGTGATCACATAATCTTCAGGATTATATTCAAGCTCCCTGAGTGCCCATTTTGTCGCAAATACGGAATAAATATTCCCCTGTCCCGGTGTTAATACACCAAAAACATGAATCTTCTTTTTCTTCTCGGCTTGAAGCGAAAGAGTATTCTTTAAATAGCCATAGCCCTCTTTGTTTGTTTCAACCCAAAATTGTCGAATATAGATATTGTTTTGAAATGCCAGCAGACAAATCAAAAGCGTCAGGAATATTTGCAATATAGGATCTGGATTTACAGGCACCTTACCAATCCCCCTGAACGTTCTTAACAGTTCGATTGTTTCTTTGATAGCAATGATAAAGAAAAACATGATCACTGACAATATAGGGATCGCATAATATGTGAGGTATGAATTTTCTTTTAAAATAAGGAAACAAAAGTATGACATGGGGATGAAACCAATTACAAGCAGAAGATCGACAAATTTTCTTCTTCGAAGAATAAAAGAGCAACAAACGGCAATGATACTGGCTGTAAATAAAATAGAAACACTATTTCGTAACAAGGTGGAGCTATATTGCACAAAATACCAGTAACATTTGTCAGAAGTCGCCCCGCGCCCCAGGAATGATAAACCCAACCGATCAAAAACCGCTGGCATAACCGTCTGAAGAAACCATTGCACCTTGGGAACAATATCTTGCATACCGATAATATTGCCACGTGACCACACGCTAGCACCATAATGGGCAATTATTAATTTATTCAAAATTAAATAAAGAACAGCACACAACCCAAAGAAAGACATGTACGAAAGGCAGAAGCGCATCGAGGATGAAGGCTGCTGATTAAAATAGACATATATCAGTAGAAACAGAAAAACTATCGGAGTTGCTACCTGATAGAGCATGAACGAAAACAGTAAGGCACATCCGCTTGCCGCCACAAGCACAACAACGTCGCCCCATTCTTTTGAGCGAGCTCTCTCAGAAAGACTATCGAACAAAATTACTGAAAATCCGGACGACAACATCGCAGGTAAAATTGCTATTGTCGATGAATAGCCAATATGATCCGATAAAGGACTAAATAAGGATACCGCTAATGTTATCGCTAAAGACAAGAACCGCTGCCCACTCTTCTGGAAAAGCCAGGAATATATCATGAATGCGTAACCTAGCGCACAAGCAATCGAAAACCATTTGATGTAATACGCATTTGAAGGCGAAACAAACCAGAATAATTCACCAAGAAGCCCATGGTATGGACGCATCGCGGGCAAGCTCGCAGTGATCCCATAAAAAGCATGGTTACCAATATAAAACCAAAAATCGTCATACCAGTAATATCCTTCTGTTAGGAAAGGACTGTACGTGAAGATAATCGAAACCACAATAATCAAATAGTGGCGATTTCTTTCAATCAAAATCTCAGAGGAAGTACTACCTGGCACATGATAACAGGAAGAAAGATATTTAACAAGAAGAACACCCAAAAATGAGAAGGTACCTGCAAATAAAAACTTAATAAGAAAATACCCTGGCAATAACCAGAAATACTCAAGAGCATAGATCCCAATACACAATAACAAAATTAACAAAGTGGTACATATGACATCTTTCTTGTCCCCAAATGGCATCCCTTGCATATAAAAATCCTCAAAATTGATAGCACCTTAATCGAGCCATATTCTTAGAACAGGGATATTACTTAGTAAATACGAAGATACCAGTCGAGCAAAACCGAGATTTCAAGGAACTACAGATACCTGAGTCAAATTCTCTAAGCAGTCCCAAGACCTTAGCCGGGAGCACGATATCTGCATTACCGCTCTCCGTAAGAAAACTCCTAAATGTGGTTTCAAAGATAGTGGTTAGGTCCTGCATAACCGGAAAGACTTCTACATTTTTCATCCCTAATTGCTTAGCAAGTCCTGCGAGATAAGTAGGATCGAACACCCATTTGTCATCCAAGTCCCTAGTGTATGGCTTAACCTCGGGTACGCCAAGTCGGGCAAATATGTCACAACGCATTGCAAACATCAGCTTTGACAGCCGCTCATCAACTGAGGTGCCAACCTCTCTCTGGAGGGTAATCACAGCCTCATAAATAATCGCATTAATCAAATTCCCCGCCTCTAGAGGTTCACATAAGATGACTTTGCCCCCTTCCTTAAGCGCAAAGACCACATTGGTTAAGGCTGCATATGGATCAACGAGATGATGCAAAATAGCACAACCAATCACAGCATCGAAACTGTCTTGGCGAAAAAAAGGTTTGTGTAAGTCAAAGCAATATGCACTAACACGATCTCTAAACTCATCGCTAGAGGCGGTAAACGCTGCCATCTTTTCAAGCAATTGAGGCGATATGTCCGACCCCACTATATGTGACTTGGGAAGAAGCTTGGCAGCTGCAAACACAGAGCTTCCGCCGCCAGAACCTATATCAAGGATCGTCAATCGGGCTGTTCGACATATACCTGCCAGAGACAGCATTCTGTCCAAAAGATTTTCAAAATCAAGTCGATTAAAGTATCGAGCATGGTACGTATCAGCATCTTGTGTAAATTGAGCCGTTACACCTGACGGCTGCCACTGTTTATCGATCAGAATGTGGCCATGTTGCACGACGCTTACATCTTTACGCAATATTTGTTCTGATTTCATGTCTGAGGATACCTCTTAATAAAGTTGATAATGGGAAAGACACCAGCATTACTTTCATTACAAGTGACCTTTCTGTCTGGACTTAGCGTTACCCTCCACGAGGATGGATTCACCCTGTGGAGCACACCATGAGAGATACTCATGATCGTAGAAGTTGTCGCGGTTGGGAGCCACCCCGCCAGGACATTCTGGTTCGACTCCGGCCAGGAAATTTTCCGCACGGATTTGCATAAAAAAGGCAACCCAGGTGCTGGGGTCACGATCCCACGGACACACCCATGACCATCGCCTGCCGGCAACCCTCTCAGGAAAGGCGCCAATATTCGGAACTACGACAGGCAGACAGGCATCGAATCCGCTAGAAAGCGTATAGGAGTATGTCTCCGGCCAAAGAGCCGGATACCAGATGAGGTGCGGACGGCGGTCGCGGATCAGTTTCTGTAAGTCGCTGTCATTGTACTGTCCGCTGATCCGCACCCTGACCCATTCGAGGGCATCTAGGCCGTCAAGAGGCAAGCCAATTATATCGAACAACAGTGGATAATTGTTATCTTGTGCAAGCCTAGCACACTTACGGATAACCTCAGAACCTTTATGCGGGGATATTTGGCCGAGCACCGCAATCCGAAAGTGAGTGTGAATGTCAAGCCTTTCTACATGAATCTGTTGATGTGAAACACGTTTCTCAGGATGTACCGCAACGATGACGTTTAACTCTGGTATGCTAGCAGTCAGTCGGCGCGCCACATCATGGGAAGGTGCGATGACACGCGCGGCATCTGTGAGCAACCAGCGATGCTCGCTTTGCCACGCGATAAGACTGGTTGGCCGCTTGGAGCACACCGACATAGATAGTAAACGCACAGAGTTTGCTACAAGGTCCTCGCCAACAAAACGATTATCCGGTCCCATTAGTTGCGGGGTCGGAGCCAGGGTGTAGTAGTCGTGGACAGTAAAGTCGAAAGGTTTGCCCAGCCGATGCACCAGATGTGCCAGATAATGCTCATTGCCGAGCTCGTGATGAATGTGGATGCGTGCAAGCCTGCACGCTTCGAGAAACGCGACAAGTTCATCGAGTTCTCTGAGCGGATCGAAACAGAGAGTAGCGTGTTCCCCAACAGACAGGGTGGTTAGCAATATTTCGCCATTGAATTGTGGTGTCAGTAGTAAGATGCGGGCCCGATCTCCAATGTATGCCGCAAGTTCGCGCAAGTGCTTTTCGGTACCCCCGCCACCATGATGACCGACAAATAGGATAACGGGGTCTTTTGCCATAGCCCATTGGATAATGCTACGACTTGTGTCAGAAGGATGATTAGCAAAAGCGGTAACCGCGCGCTGTTCGGGCATCAACCGCTCGAAGTTATGGGCACCCCTCGCTTCTGGTGCAGAATGTATCTGCCGTCCAAGGATTTCCACCTGATACCAGTAATAAAACCCGCTACCGGGCGCTACCACAGTGAAGGGATCCGGGAAAGCCTGTTGGAGATCTGCGCGGTCGCGATAGAGCCGGCGCTGATCGCCTGTAATCGGTTCGCCATTAGTGAAATAGTTGTATCGCCACCGTCTATTCGAGAAAGCCTTGTCCTCAGGTCGCGTCGTCCGGGCCAGATACCATCGCCTGAGCACAAGCGCGGCCGGCATATGCTTGCCATACTTGTTAAGCATAATTTCCTGGCCTCCGTTATCAAAACTGGAGAAGTGATAGAATATCAGAGGCTGCCCGTTAACTGTTAACCCTTTAGATAATTCGCCTTCGAGTCGTCGGTGCGTCAGATTCCAAGTGCAAACATTGCAGCCAGGGTGGCGTAGGATGTGGAAGTCTGTGAAGAAGGCTGGCACCAAGTCTATCCAGCGCTGGTCGGTAAATAACCCTGCTGGAATATCCGCGCGGCAGAAGCGGAGCAGTCTGTCGCGCCACCAACGTGCAAAACGAAGTCCCTCGGACGATGACTTGACACCAAGGAACCCAAGATTGTAAATGCCGTGCTTCAGGGAACAGATCTCATTGTCAATGATCGTTTCGATAGTTTCTTCCGGTTCGGTTTGGTGGGGCGTCAGAAGGATCGATGAATCCTTCAATGCGTTGAGCAATACGTCTATGCTAGAAAAGACAGCAATATCTGGGTCAAAGTAGAATGCGGTAGAGCATTCGGGCCTCTCCAATAGCTGCAACATGAAGAAGCCCTTCACGGCCGTGCAGAGTTCCACGACCGAATGACCGAAAAGCCATGCCTGCTTGTCCGGAATATCCAGATCATCTATGGTTGCCACTTCATCAAATATGTTAAATGAGTCTAGCAGTCCGGCCGGAATCGGTTCGTTCACCAGAAGGCAGAAGCGGACATGCGGGTTGTGCTTCTTGAGGGTTTCCGCAAGTACCAGGGCCTTCGGCAGATAGTTCAGACATATGCTGGTGAATGCATAGACAGTGCTATGTTCCACCAAAGGCTGCGGTGGACAGTACCGCTGCCGTGGCCTTGCGGTTGCAGTCGAAAAGAGATTTGCCTGATCCTTAATTGTTTCAGAGGATCGCGGTTGATCTTCTTGGTGCTGAATAGAAGACGGCTGCCTTGGTAACCGCTTCTCAGATACGCCGTTCTTAATAAAATGCAGGAGCGGGTTTACCCCAGTGGCCGCCACGTCGGGATGCTGTAGAAGATACCAGGCAGTGTCAAAGAGTGGACTAGGATTCCGTCCTTCTTTTGCACCATACCGAATAAAATGAAAAAGCGGCGTAACGCCTGATATTGCAACATCGGGGTTCCGTGCAAGATAATATGCACTGTCAAAAAGACCGGTTCTCCAAACCAAATACAAATCAAGAAGTAGACGGACGTATTTGCCTATGAATCTGTATGGCCACATAAATCTCCATGACCTTGAATGAAGAATTCTGTTGATGGCAACACTCAACCTTTCCACATCACTTCTTACGATGTTGAGTTGCTCTGTAGATTTGTTGAGTTGTTCTGTAGATTTACGGATTCGTCTTTCGTATTCTGCCAGAGCCTGGCCGAGGCTGGCAATCTTCCAATCGCGCTCGGCGATGGAATTGTTGTAAGAAATGATTTGGCCATCGAGCTCGGCGTTTTGTTGGAGTGAAATTATGATCTTATCTGGCGATGAATTCCTTGGCAGTTCCGGGCAAAATATCTGAGGATCGTTACCTGTTGAAATATAATTCATCCTCTTTTCTGTTTCTAGGAAGAATGAGTCAGAAAATCCTCTAAATCCTTCTTTTGTGCCATCCCATTGCCAAATTATATTATCGTCATGATCAAGAACTCTGATGGATTTTAGCAGAAACATTCCAGGGCGACAGCCCAAGTCTATTCTTAAAAATGTATCATCCTTGCCAAGAGTATTGAGAGGTAACTCTGCATCCGTCACCTCGTTCATGATTTTAATCTTTCGTCCGATTTTTTTACTTTCGACAAACCCGTCAGGCGTGTTACTGAAGAATATATCAATTTTGCAACCTTCCTCCTGATGGTGATCGCGATCTGCCAATCTTAATTCGAGCTTATCTGCAAGTACCAGAGCTAATTTTAGCCGAGAAAATTCTTGACTCCACTGCTTGACACTGTTCTTGAATGTTTCATCCTCCATTAGTGAGCGATCTGCCGCAATCTCCAATGCTTTTGAATATATTTCCTGCGCAAGCGGTGGAATGTCAAGCGTCAAATCATTGCGTTTATAAAATGTGTGCCGCAGTTTATTGTCGAGAAATTCTAGGCGAAACTTCTCAAGTTCCTGATTATCAATCTGAAGTTGAAATTTTCTGGCAACCCTTGCGATTTCTGTTTCTGGTGATTTCATCAAGCAATCATAGTCAACCACCACACGGCTTTCGCCCTCTGTGCCGGAAAAACTGTCAATGACATGCTCCAACCATAACAGACAGCCTTTTTCGAATTCAAATCCATCGCGTTTCGCCAATGACTTGCAGACGCTGAGAGGGTGCCGGATAGCGAGGACGTAGTATGTCTCGAGTTGGCCATGGGCAAAGACCTTTTTCCAGAATGGCAGTAATTTTGCCACGCGTGGGTCTTTGAAAGCAAAAATTGGGCCCCCTGCCATCTTCTTCCGGAGCATTTCCCCTGCTCGCAAAAAGTAACCCGTCCTGTACAGCGCATCCATATCCTCTGATTTAATTGGAGTTAAGAAATGCCAGTCGGTCTTGAGAAAATACAGCATTTCAATGTTGAGCTGAAGAATATCCAAGTCTTCCCAATAGCCTGTGGGATTATCGAAGCCTGACGGCTGCAAATTGTCACCTAAATCAACTCCAAGGACTTTCAACCCTCGGGTAATTACACTTGTGCCAGCTCGATGCATTCCAAGTACAACAATCAATTTATTAGGATCTTTTTCCTCCATGAACTCACTCCTGCATTTCAGATGTAAAAACTTGTTCAATCTCCGGGAAGAACCCGAAATCAACTATGCCTGTCAAAAAACCATCTGTGTCTGGCATTACCCTAAACATGGCGATATCCACCAAACGATGCAAGTAGCCTTCCGCCCCATTGATATCCCCAACTACTCCTGAGTTCAAAAAATATACACCAGCATTCAGTGAGCAACAAAAGCGGAATTCAACGGAATAAACTGCTCCTGCCTCAACGTAGGGCAGGCTATCTTGCAGCGATCTTGCAGAGATGCAACCACCAAGTTCGACTCCGGAAATGGTTTTAAGCAACATGCCAAAACGGACATTGGCAGCACTTTTTTCGAAGTGAACTTTGTAGGAATAACGATACGTTCTGCCGCGCACCAGATTGTTGACCTGTACACCCTCCAAGGTAAGTATCATCGGGGTTTCAATATTAACACCATGCGTCTCATATTCAATGGTGCTAGTGGGTTTAAGATAGGGATCAAAAGTCTCTTCTTGCTGCGCGCGGGAACTTTGAGAAGTCTTGGCCTGGTCATGTAACCCGACTTCAGGAGATTGTGCGGAAATTGAAAATTGTTCGCTCATGCGCCGGATTTGTTCACGAATCGCATGTTGTTTGTCTAGCGGGGCATACAGCAATTTCTGATAGCGGCCAACAATCTGTTTTGGGATTCCCATGGCAAGTTTTTCGCCTGCATCAAGCAATATGGCATGATCGCAAAGGTCAACAATAGTGGAACCGGAATGGGATACAAAGAGTATAGTTGAACCACTTTGTCTTATCGCTTCAATGCGGGAAAAACATTTCCGCTGAAACAATTCATCTCCCACAGATAACGCTTCATCCACGATCATAATTTGCGGATCTACGTTAATTGCCACGGCAAAAGCCAATCGCACCATCATTCCGCTGGAATAGGTTTTTACCGGCTGGTCAATAAAGTCTCCTATATCAGCAAATGCTACAATCTCGTCATATTTGGCATCTATTTCCGCTTTTGTTAGCCCCAAGATTGTGGCGTTCATATAGACATTTTCGCGTCCGGTAAATTCCGGATTGAAGCCACTGCCCAATTCCAGCAACGCAGCAATACGGCCACAGACCTCGACATTGCCGTTGGTTGGATTTAAAGTCCCAGTAATGATTTGCAGTAAAGTACTTTTGCCACTGCCGTTTCGTCCGATAATCCCGACACATTCGCCTCTTTTGACCTCAAAATTGATGTCGCGCAGCGCCCAGAACTCCTTGTAGAATTTTTTCCTTCCCATGGAGAGAGTCTGCCACAGGCGATGCGAAGGCTTGCCATACATCTCATAGCACTTCCCCACATTCTTTACCCGTATGGCTATGTCAGAAGACATGTTAGTTTCTTTACAGTTATGTGTTAATTGTACGTAAAATCCGAAGCTCGAAGCACTAAATCCTAAACAATCTCGAAATAAAATCCAAATTCTCAAAATAATGTTTGAAACATTTGAAATTTCATTAATTCCCAATTTGTTTCGAATTTCGATATTCGGATTTCGAACTTGGCTGGCTGGTGCCCGCCTTAGTTTCTTTATTTTACAGTTCTATGTTTTTATCGTATCAAAAGTTAAATTATGATTCAAGAAGTCGCTATTAAAGAAGTCAGAATTCAGGAGTCAGAATGGGATTCGAATTCAAATCCGGATTTCTTCTCCTTTGAAACTTCACCTTGTGATCTTTAACGGAGCGCGGGTTTTCTAACCCGCGATTTCCTCTGTTGGCGGGTAAGAAAACCCGCCCTCCTTTTAGTTTCCTGACCGTTCAATCGTTCAAACCGACGCAAACGATTCAAGAGAAAGTAATCCAATTTATGAAAAAACCAAGTTCAAAAGGGGATTCTTTGCCACAAAAAGGCAGATCCCGCACAATAAAACACTTTTCACCACCAGTCTTCGCCAAAGCGCTACGCCCTGGCAGGCTAATTTACACTAACAATATTTCACCACGGAGTCACTGAGACACGGAGCATTAATAACACAGAGCAGCTTACGTGGCAACTGATTTTTTGACACGAATTCCACGAATTTCCACGAATTTTAATCGCTAAATAACTTTAAAACAAAAATTTGCAGTGAAGTTTTCAACGTTCACTGTCGAACAAAGAATGGAAAAACAAAACTCCAAGCTTTGTTTTTCCGTCATTTGTCCGGCATGTGTCGCTGTCCACCCCAGCGACATGCAAATCTTCTTCCGAACTATTCGTGAACATTCGTGAAATTCGTGTCTGTTCATGTCAGATTATCCTCTGTTTTTCCATCCGTGCCAATCCGAGTAATCCGTGGGCAGAGACATGCAAGTTCCGATGCGGACTACGGCGTGCCCTCTTGGGTTTTATGCCGCGCCGTGGCGTCGTTGCACGAAAATTAGGGCATCGGATTGGGTATCGGGCAAAATAATAACAGACATGGCTACGATGTCAGAGGACATCGGCAAAACCCTTTTTCGTTTTTATAAACCATACCAGGCCAAGCTGAAACATGACAAGCGATATAAGCAGACTTGTAGCATACATGGTACAATCCAACATTTTGCCATAGAGAAAGACCGCCCTGGCCTGTTCAACAATCAACGACAGCGGATTTAATTCCAGCACCCATCTGTACTTTTCCGGGATTGCCTGGATCGGATAGAATATGGGCGTCATGAAGAACAGGATCTGGATTATTATCCCGATCAAATGCTGGAGGTCCCGGAAAAAGACGCTGAGCGATGCCACCAGGAAGCCTAATCCGCAGGAAAGCAGGATCAGCGGGATCAGCACCAATGGGAGAAGCAGCATTGTCCACGCAAGGCTTTTCAGAAAAATAATTGCGCCCAAGAATAACAGCCCGAACCATACAAACGTTAAAATCGTGGCCGCTGAAACTTGAGCTATGGGAAGTATTTCCAACGGAAAGATCACTTTTTTGACATAATTGGCATTGCCGACGATAATGCCACAACTGCCAGCCACGCTTTCGCTGAAAATATTGAAGACTGACATTCCGCAGAACATGATTATGGCGAATGCCGCCTTGGAGTCACCGGTGTCAATCCCCCAGCGAGCCTTAAATATCACACCAAAAACGAATGTATAGACTGTCAGCATCATCAGAGGCTGAGCCAAGCTCCAAAACAAACCAAGGACCGAGCCCTTATAGCGGGAAGCGATATTGCGCTTCACCAACTGAAACAGCAGATCCCGGTTTTTAAGTATGATTCTAATTCCAATCAGTGGATTGAAAAGTTTTACCAGATTAATTATCGTGTTCAATTCTTGCAATTCTCCGAAAAGTAGCACACGCCTCTGGCTTGTGATTTTCAATATTGGATATTCGTTAAATGCCCGTTAATCTAGCCATTTCGAGCAACAAGTCAACAAGTTCGGGGCACATTTTCCAGAATTTCCAAAATCTTCCTCGGAACACACTGCTCACCCGGAAGGGGATTCTTTGCCACAAATTCACACAAATTTTAATTGCTAAATCACTTTAAACAAAAATTTGCAGTGAAGTTTTCAACGTTCATTGTCGGATAAAGAATGGAAAAACAAAACTCCAAGCTTTGTTTTTCCGGCATTTGTCCGGCATGTGTCGCTGTCCACTCCAGCGACATGCAAATTTTCTTCCGAACTATTCGTGGACATTCGTGAAATTCGTGTCTGTTCATGTCGTATTATTCTCTGTTTTCCCATCCGTGCCTATCCGAGTAATCCGTGGGCAGAGATGGTGGGCTGGGGTCGGTTTGTTTTGGTATTATTCTGATTCCTGCCTTCTGGATTCTTTTAAAAAATGCAAGTTCTCCATTTGATTTATTCCGTTTTAAATTTCGAGTTTGACTCATTTGAATTTGTTTCGAATTTCGACATTAGAATTTCGGATTTGGGTTGCGGGCACAGCCCGCCTTAGAAGTATGGCGTTTTTTTTACTTGAATTTTCAATTCTCCAGGGTTATACTCTGGGTTACGAAAAGCAAAAATATTATCAACAACTCTTGTATTTAAAATATTGGCATCGAGCCAGAATGAAAGTTATTTCGATTATTAGGAACAAGTGCCCGTCGGTCTCATTCTGGGCGTTCGTCGCCTTGGCCATAATTTTTCCCGGCTCTTTTTTCTATCTGTACTTGGTTGCCAGAGAGTGGTTGCCAAAGTTACCGTTCTTTGCGCATCGGACTTTACCCCTGTTGATTGTTTTGGTGTGTCTCGTCGGTATCGCCTTCGGGCGCTTCCTGCCTTTCTTGCGTACAAATTTGAACGGAAGCCGCTGGCACGCAACTTTGAAATCCCCCCCTGCTCTTTGCCTGATATCGGCATCATTGTGTCTCATTTGGGTCGGGGCGATCACTTACTACGGAAACCGTTACCGCTTGCCACCAAACGCCAATGGAGAAATTCTATTGTTCCAATGGAAAGTTGTCGGAAACTACATCTTGTTTTTTTTAGTGGGGATTTGTCTATTTCCCGGACTGGAAAAGCGGCGTGAATGGGTGGCGTTTTTGTTTGCCGCGTGCCTGCTTCTGCTGATATCGTGTTTTTCATTCCGCACTCTGATGATTGCATTACCCTCAAATATTGACTTCAACTTATATCTTTTCCTGGGAGATGCTTTCGCCATTTGGAGTATCTTTACCATTTGCCTGTGGTCTGGCGGGCGGACTAGTCCCTTTCTATTGATCCCACTTGCCCTTTTGGGTTGCCTGCTTAGTGGCAACAGAGGGGCGCTGTTGTCATTATTGCTGTCATGGGCGATTGTCGGCGGGATTTGTGCCATCGCCAGGCAAAAAAACAGGGTTTCGTTGTTGTATGGAGGTATGGCGGGGCTGGCACTTATGTCTTTGATCATTGCCGCGATCGTTCTTTCTGGTAAAGCTCAGCAATCCCGTTTGCTGATGACTTTCTACAACCGCACTTCCGACAACGCGATGTCCTGGGATAAATCAGGGGAAGTGGTTGAATGCAAGGACGAGACGGGCGCGAAATTCGTTCATCTGACTAGTGCGAGCAACACCCCCTCACAATATTCTTTCCCGTTTCCTGTTTCCATGGTTCCCATGACGCGGATTCGCTGGCGAATGAAATCGGATTTGAACTTTTATACGACACGAGTTTGCCTGGAGACGGACAAGGGAATCTACTACATGTATTATGGAGCCCCTGGGGCCGGGTGTCCAAAGGTGCAGGGGAACAATGTTTATCTTCCGCTGAAGCCTACCCCGTCGCCATCGGAATGGCGGAGCTATGAGATGGATTTAAAGGGGGATTTGCGCCAATCTTTCACCACGGACAATCCACCGCAAATACGCAGAGTGTTGAATTTCTGGGTTGGAGGCGATGCGTGGATTGATGACGTTGAGTTGGTGCCGGAGGCTGGCCTACCATTTTTATTGTCCTGGATTTACGGCGTGTCCGCCAATGAACGTTACGTCAAATTCCGGGAACAGTTGCCGGATTTAATGGATCACTGGATCTCCGGTGATTATGCAGGCCAGCTCAGACGTTATGGCAATATTGGCGATTATATCCATAATTATTTATCTTTCTGGCACCAGTATGGCCTGGTGCCTTTTTTACTTTTACTTTTCTCCTTTGGCCTTTCTACCACAATGGCCTGGCGAAAAGTCGCGAGTGGGGGATCTGATCCGGCATTGCTGCTGGTCTTATGGCTGGCGGTTTTCAACCTGGTCGAGGCTATATTTCTACGATCATTTGCAACGCCATACATCTGGCTGAGCATTTCGCTGACACCAATGTATTTCATTGCTAGTTTGCACCAGCCCTTCCGCACAGATCCACCCGATTCCCCATTGCTGTGAATTTAATCCGCCTCGGCGGAGACTAATGTAGCCGCCTCCATGTTGGAGGCGACGACACGGCCAACATGGCCGTGGCTACAAATTCCCAATCATTCGACCATCCTGTCAAAATACAATTTCC
>CAIQLG010000203.1 GCA_903872565.1 uncultured Lentisphaerota bacterium
GGACTATCTCCTATACTACTTCAATGTCTGCGCGAACAGCAGGGGAACCATGGACAGCGACAAGACAAGAGCATGTCTTCCATATAATCTGGATGAGGAAACCAGGGAAAAACTGGCGCTGAAAAAATTCTGATATTTTTTCCCTGAAGAATTTTTATCAAAAAAGAAGCCAGCCATTTTGAGGCTGGCTACATACTTTACTGAATACGTACTAGTGCATTCCAGCGCGAAATCCCACAATTCCTGACAATCGAACTCAAAAGTCATCGCCTCATGAAAGGTAAAACCATTCAACAACGGAAACTCAGCCACACATTTAAGCACTTGTCGCGATGACGCCATCTCCTTTTCTGCGGCAATCCCATTCCGCAACGCCACATCGGCAAATCGAGAGATGAAGATCATGGCATCTGTTGAGATTGACGGATGACCGACGGAACGAGGCCCAGCGTTACGACCAGCACGACCACCATCAGGCCGCAAACCAAAAGGATGGCATCGTACCGACTGAGCACCGTTCCGAAAAGTTTCCAGGAATTCTGTAAAAGTCCCAAGTCCAGCATCCAGGCGCTCATCATCCCCGCCAGTGCATTGCCGGCCAGTTGGAGGGTCGTGCAGATGGAGATGGCCAGCGATTTATTGGCCGGAGGAATGAGTGCCAGCATCTCGGTGGAAATGGCGGTTATTGAGGTCGATGAAACGACCCCAAACAGTAAGTGAACCAGCACTAGATAAGGGAAAAGCGGTGCCGGCTGAACCGCCCGCAAAAGAAACAGAAAAAAAACGGCGCCATAAATAAAATGACTGCCCAGGAAAACGTTTCTGGTACCCCACCGGTCCACTCCAAACCCGCCGAGCAAGTACCCCACGATCCCGCCCACCAGTGCAGCGTTCCCCAACCACACCACTTGTTGATCCCCATACTGCAGGATTTCGCGTTCGATCAACGCAAAAATCGTGGGACCGGTTGCCGTAAAAAGCGTCAACAGAAACACGTAAGAACAGAACGGCAGATAGCCTTCGGCCCGGAGCGCCTCCATAAAGATGGCTCCGATCCCCCGAGCACTCCGCTTTTCCTGTTCCAGTTCGGGAATTTGCCGGTAAAAAAACACCATCCGAAGCAGAAATCCCACGATGGCAATTGCCAGAACCATCTGAAAGGCACCTAACGGCGACCGGTTGGAAAGGAAAAGGGTGCATCCCGCCGTGAGCGCCACCACAACCGTCTGCCAGGCAAAGCGGTAATGGCCAAAAAATCGTCCCCGAATCTTTTCCGGCACAATGGGGCTCATCAACGCAAAAAAACCGCCGACGAACAAGGCACTCCCGATGCCAAACACCCCGATGCCGATCACCAGACAGACTTCGTTCCATGGCGATCGGACAAAGCCGCCGAGAATTAAAAGTCCCATGCAGGCCAGATAAAGGATCTGGCCTAGATACCCCATTTTCTTTTTGCCAAAACAATCATTGAGAAACGCGGCGGGAATGCCAAACAGGGATACTAGCAACCAGGGCAGGGAAAGGTAAAAAACAACCCTCGCGCTACTCAAGCCCATGGCTGTCATGTACAGCAGCATCACGCCATTGCTAAAAAGCATCTCGCCAAAAACGCCGACACACTGTCCACGGGTAATCGCCCGCATGCCCCGCAATTGTTCTGTAGGCGTTAACGATTGCGAATATAAAACGCCCGAATCGTTCAAGATAACATTCCTCCTGATTCCCAGACCGGATGACCGGTCACCTTGATTTTCATCCACATGAGTAGGCGGCCGCGAAGAGACCGAACCGGCCATTCTCCGCTTCCATATTGCTGCCATCCACGTCCTTCAGCCCTATAATCGGCCGCTCGGGCGGCGTTTTCGCCATCGCGAAAAACTCCTTCCGATGCCCCATCCGCCGCAGGACTGGCCATAGCTCGCCCGCCGGAAGTGTGTCCGAGTCCCAAAGTGCGATCCCGTCTATGCCTGCCGGATATAGCAATTTAGTCGCATTGGTCAACAGCCCTTTACGACTTTCGTGCGTTGTTCCGCCGCTGCACACAAGTCCTGTAATGGCTCGGCAACCCTGCGCATTGGCGGCGGCGATGATGAGCGGGTCCATGCCGGTATTGCCGACAGACCCGACCACCGAATCGAGCAGGCCTTCACGGATCCAGGTCTCCACATCAAAGCCGGCACACGCTCGGGCAGCCGGGGTATGGCCTTCGTACCACGCGCTCAGTTCCAGTCGCTTGCCCTTGGCCACCCCCACCTCGTCCAGCGCCCGGCGGACATCGCGGACAAACTCGTTGAGGTAACGGTAGCGTATCTGCAGCAAACGCGGGTCATCGAGCGGCAATTTCCGAGCGTCAGCCTTGAATTCCTTTCGGAAATCGTCCAACACCGGCTTTTCCCAGGCCACTAACACCGGCCCGCGACAAAAGGCCAGCGACGCGCCATCAATATCGAAGATCTCCGCCGCCTCGCGGATAATGCCCAGCATGAGCGCGCGCACTTCCGGGAATGCGTAGCTGGCTTTTTCGACCGGTGTGCCGTCGGCCATGCAAAGACGGAACTGCGGGTGGGTTCGGACAAAACCGCCGTCAAAGAGACCCGTCAAGGGCCGTGGCGGAAGTTTTCCGGCTATGCCGAGCCGGAACATGGCCTCGAATTTGAGCCCCATCTCATGGACATGTTCGGCCACAACGGCTTGGGGAATGATCCCTTTAGCCTCAAGACGTGCGAGACTGGCTTGCGCAGTCGCCATACCCATTTGATACGGATTGTTGCCCAGGGATATTTTTCTCCCATTCTTACCGCTTCGCCCCATATATAGACCGACTTTCGACGGGTAGTTCGTGGCTTCGCCGTAACAAAATGCCCATGTAACCTTGCCGACATCCGTGTTGCGATAGGGCTCGACCAGTTCCAGTATCTGTTCCCGGGAACGGTATTCATGGCTCCAAAGATAGGAAATGCCGTCGATGGTGGCCTGGACAATGCGTGTATCGGTCCGGGTCTGGTCGGCCTGCAAGGCTCGCACCGCACTCTCGTCCAGCGGCGTCAATCTGACGTAGGCGATATAGGCTTTCTGTGCGAACGTTCCTCCAATCTTGCCGAACACCAGATGGCACCCCGTCAGATCCGCAGTCTTGAAATGCGCTTCTTTAAGAAGACTTGCCCCATCTTTCGGCTGGGTGCCGAACACGGGCTCCGGCTCGCTGATCCGGGTGAAACATGGATCGTTGTCAAGCTTAACCTTGATGGTCGTTGCGCCGTCATAGTCATGCTTGGGAATCCAGAACCCGATGCTGACGGAATGCCAGCCCGTGACATTCAACGGCAACGTCACTTCCGGTGCCGCCACTAATGACGGCGCACCGAGCAGCATACCGCTTTGCGGCTCGCCCTCGTACGTCCGATAGGCCAGAAGCTGCCATCGGTTCCGGCTCTCGCGTTTCGAGAACGCCGACTTGGGTTTGCAATGGCTCATGTCTGAAATAATGATGTCACTGCCCGATTTTGCGACTACAGATTTATTCATCTCAATTTTATCCTTTATTCTTTTCTCTATGCTTTCGGACATTCAATCCGATTTTCAACGTCAAGATCTGGAACGGACCAAACTCGAGAGGTACGCCACCGTCCATCCAAGCCAGCTCCTCACCGTCTTCTTCCAGGAGGTTGCTCTGAACGACGGATTGCACCGGCAGACTGCTTCGTAAGGTGGCACGCGTATGCGTCCCAGCCGCTTCGTAGAGCCGCACAATCAGCGCGTCGGAATCTTCCGCCTTCTTTACTGTGTCTATGACGATGCCAGACGGCTCCACTGAGAACCAGGAATGTTCACCGCAGTCTGCGTCGGTCCGGCCCAGGATGAGCGGGACATTGAACCGCATGGCCTCATGCGCGACCCCGGCTTCCTGAAATGAGCCTGCATGCGGAAAAAGTGCGTAACGGAAGCTGTGTGTTCCCATGTCCGCCTCGCCGTCCGGGTATTTTGTTGACTTGAGCAATGAAAGGCGCATGGTGTTTCCGTGGACGGCATGCCCATATTTGCAGTCATTCAGCAATGCGAGTCCGAATCCATGTTCGCTCAAGTCTGCCCAGCGCTGGGCGCAGACTTCGAAACGCGCCAGGTCATACGAGTTATTGAAATGCGTAGGCCTGCGCAGATGGCCGAATTGGATTTCATAGGTTGCATAATCCGAACGGAGCGTAGTTGGAAATTCAACCTTCAAGAACAGGTTCCGCTCATTCCAGTCAGTTTCACAGGCGAAATCCAGACGCGGTGAAATGGCCGTCAGAGACACCACCTGACGCAGACGGCAGCGCGGGCTGATATCGTATTTGAATTCAACTGCCGCACGCATGGGATTTTTCTCGGTGATGCGTGCGCTTTTGGCGCCGCACGCTTCCCGGCGGGCTTCCAGATGGTATTCTTCAGTCTCCCATGCATCATAGTTGTTTTCGCCGAACAGCACAAAACGGTTGGCATTGCCGCTGATAGCTTCACGCTCCGAACCTTTGTCAAACAGGCTGACCAGTGTCCCGTCCCGCCGGAAGACGGCTCGGACAAACCGGTTTTCAAGAGTAATGTTCTTTCGGGTTTCACTGATTGTGACAGGAACATCGGCTTCCGTCTTCGGCTCCTGGACGGCATATCCCATGGCGGGAGCACTTACGACCGCAAGTTTATGTGCAGGCCCGGGCAGTTCCACAACTTCAGTCCGTGCTGCACTGAGCGTATTGATGGCCACAAAACGTTTTCCGGCCTTGAAGCCCAGTTGTGCCAGAGACAGGTCGCGAAGTTTGCCCCCTGACGACAGGATGTCCGCGTACTGCTCAAGCGATTCCTTGTGCACCTGGGTGATGGACGAGCCAGGAATTATGTCATGGAACTGGTTGAGCAGTGTCAATTTCCAGAGCCGCTGAAGTTCCTTGTCAGGATACTGCGGTGCCAGGGATGCCAGTAGCTCGACATCATGGAGAAGCTTCTCGCAGCGACGGTTGCCGAGCTTGTTGCGTGCCTGGGTGGTATAGGTGCCACGGTGCCTCTCAAGATACAGTTCCCCCACTTGTGTGGTGAGTTTCTGGGCATCGGCAGCGATCCGTGCGATAGTTTCCTGGGGGGCGCGGATCTGCACCTTGGGCATGCCGTCCACGTCGCGCATCCGGCGCAGCCGTTCCAGCATTTCCATATTCGGCCCGCCGCCGCCGTCGCCATAGCCAAAAATATACAGGCTCTCATTCGACCGGTCCAAGTCCTTGTAATTGCCGACACTGAACAAAAGCTGCTTGACCTTGCAATAGCCATTATATGTGTCGGAAGGCGGGAAATGCGTCAACACACGGCTTCCGTCAATCCCTTCCCACCAGAAGGTATGGCGGTGCGGCTTGTTGGTCTGGTTCCAGGAGAGTTTCGTGCTGACGAAGGAGGAAAGCCCTACGCCGCGCATGATCTGCGGCATCTGGCCGTTGTAGCCGAAGACATCCGGATTCCATGACTCGTGGCAGGTCATGCCGAACTCACGCTGGAAAAACCTCTGTCCGAAGAGGAACTGGCGCACCAGCGATTCGCCCGAAGGGATGTTGCAATCCGCTTCAACCCATGAGCCACCGGCCGGGATAAACCGTTTTTCCTTCACACGCTTCCGTATCTTGGCATAAAGCGCAGGCTGCTCCTCCTTCATCCACTCATATTGCTGTGCCTGGGAGGCTGTGAACTTGTACTCGGGATAGTCTTCCATATAGCGGAGCGCGGTGGAGAAAGTGCGGTAGCACTTGCGTTTTGTCTCGGCCAAAGGCCAGAGCCAGGCCGTGTCGAGGTGGGCATGGCCGATAGCCGAAATCGTATGCTGGCCAGCACCGTTGCGGGCACTGAGATATTTTGCGGCCACACTGCGGGCCTTCTGCCAGCTTGACGGGTCATCGAGGTTAATCAAGTTGATCATCTCGTTGCCGGCGAAAAGAGCCTGTGCGGAACGGGGGGTGTTTTGCGGCAGTTCGACGGCAATTTCTGCGATGACGGTGAAATCCAAGATCAGATCCCAGACACGCCGGTCAAACACTGCGATTTCCGCCATGCGCAATATCCCGAGAAACTCATCCAGCCCCGATGAGTCTATGATCTGGTTGCATGCCGCTTCAACGTACAACGTGATCCGCTCACCGCCACGCACCCGGCGGGAAAGCACATATTCAGTCCGGATCGGATGTTGCTCATCGGCAGGACTACGTGTGCCAGTCAAGCCCTGCACAGGTACGCCATCGAGCCAGATGCAGGCCTCTGAAGAAGAATCCCACCTCAGATGTACCTCCGCCCCTTTCCAGTCCCGCGGAATCTCGATACCAACCTTGAACCAGTGCGTGGACCAGAGCGGCCCTATTTTTTCGCCGATCCTCGCTGGACGGTAATGTCCCTTAACCGCCTGTGAAAAAGGTATGCGGCCTGGGGCTGTGAAAACGGCAAGATCCACCGGCGCACGTTTCGGATATAGACGGCCATGGATCAGACTTTGCGCCGTAAATCCGATCAGACGGCTGCGGGTGAGCTCTGGATGCTTCTGCATAATCATAAAACTCCTTTTTTATATTTTGAATCCTTGCGGACGTTTCATTTTGCACTCATGATTATTTCTGGAAAGTTTGCCGACATCCACACCATTCGCGGCGGCGAATTTCGCCGGGCCAAGATAAATGCCGGGTTTGGTTCCGTCGACCTCGGACTCGCGTTTCACCTCCAGCTTCTTTGCATCTTCCTGTCCCACCAATCTCCCGGTAACCACCATTAGCAGTACAGTTCCGACCACACACATTGCCATTCCATGTCTCATCGCGCTTCCCCTCAGTTTTGTCCTATGGTACGTATCTTGTGAACTATGTTACTTTAGCGTGTCTTCGATTCGTCGTAGTGCAATTTATTACACGTTCTGAAAAAAAAACGGCGTATGAATACGCCTACTACGAGGGAATTAACATACTTTATATTTTACTGAACTCTTACTGGTAATTCCTGTCAGCATTTGCCATCCAATTCAATCGCCAGACGCCACCCACTGTAGGTGCAAAGCCCAACTCACATCGACCTGATCTTCCGTCCAGAACGGTGTCCATTTCGAGGTCCTGCTCATTGAATATGGCCCCCGCGAGTTGGTGTGCATGTCGATGTACAGGACATTGCATGTCCCCAGATGCCAGAAGCGGAGCCGATCAATTGCTGGTAGCACGTCCACCTGGTAAAAGAACTCGTTATAGCCGTCCGCAAGATAGGATAGCCGGCTGGGGCGCAGGAAACTGGGACCTTTCAGATGTGGATGATAACCAATGTAGTGGTTCATGGCAATTGTCTGGCCGAAGGAGGTGAAACGGCTGTCCACGTCCGACAACTGCACCGCCGGACAGGCATAGTCACACCGTACCCCCCCCTGCTTCACCGAGCCGATGTACCCGCTTTTCGCTTTCACATAACCCAGCTGCGGCAAGCTCCAGTCCCATTCGAACCAGCGGGTCGTCCAATCGCCCGGCTGCCAAACGGATGCCGGCAACCAGCTGTTATAATCCATAGCGTACATGGTGCATGCAGATCCGAGATTCTTGAGATTGTTGATACAGCTGATCTGTTTTGTCAGGTCCCTTGCTTTTTTGAGTGAAGGCAGCAACATGGACATGAGGATGGAGATGATTGCAATCACCACGAGCAACTCGATCAAGGTGAACTTGATCAAATGTGCTCTCGTCTTCGTTTGAATCGCAATGCGATTCAGAACTACGCCGGGCGTAGCCACCAGAAGTTCGATTAAAGTGAAGAAGCCTCGCCTTGCTGTGCAAGCTCTCGGCCTTGCCTCATAGGCCAAGCCATGCGCAAATTTTGCACTCACAGCTGTCCACGGGAAGCTTTCCCCGTGCCTTTCCATTCGCTGATGTTCGGATGAAGGATTATTCATTTTTTCAACTTCCTCCTTTTTTTTCAGATTTTTGTTTTCCTCTGAATGGCTGCTTCCTGTTCTAAAGAGTCTGCTGAAACAATCGCGACTTCCGCCTTTTTCGACATTTTATTTTACCTATAAATAATATATATGGCGAAGGATATGTTTGCAATGCTCATAATAATTTATTCATTGCAACGATTGCAATAAAGGCAAAATATTTTCTGAATGAGTTTATCTCTAAATCCGTATCCTTTTTAGCCCAGATTCCGCCCACTTCGGCATTCGCAAAATGGATATCCAAATTAATCGTTGCCCATATCAACGGAAAGTAATATCCTTAAAGAATTCAGGCCTATGGAAGTCCAGTTCCGGACAAAGCAGTTCAGACCATGATCCCCAGTGGCATTTCGTCAAATCATCGCCGCACTTGTAAAGGTTTCCTTTCCAGACAGTACCAGCATGGGGAGCCTCGCCTCCAAGAACACCGTTGATGAATGCAAAGGGAATCGAAAACTCAACAGTATAACCGCCAGGAGGGCATTCTACGGGTTCAGGGATTGCCTGTCCCCTGGGAAGCGATGTGGTTATCATGAAGTCTGTTTCCTTCAAGCCAACAGGATTCACATCGAAAATACGGCCCGGCCTGCACTTGTAGCACAGATATGTGCCAATGCAGTTTATCTCATAGTTAATGTATTCGCTTCCACCAATCGAAAAAAAGAATTCAACACAGCTGTCCATACAGACCTGGTCCTGCATCTGAAGACGCTTGGCCAGAATATATTCTTCCTTGACATCAAACTTCACATGGATGCGAGTATCGGTATAGAGAAGGCGGGCGCGTACCTCGGGCATGTTCTCATATATGTTCCGGTACCAGTGATTAATGTTTAACTCCTCGGCGGCCTCCCAAGGAAGTTTCTTTCCAGAAGAACTTGGGACTTTCATGACTGTTGTTGCATGTTTCACTTTTTTCATGCTGTGTACACTCCTGTCTGCGGATTATTTCATATAAGCGGCGGCGACTTTCTCGAAAGCCTCGATATATGCCTTCATATGTTCCTCGCCATAAACAGGATGCGTAAAGAACGACATTGTGCGGTCCGTGAGCCAGCTCGCCTTCCTGCAGTTGAACTTGCTGTAGTCTATGTTGCGGGCCTTCGGATCGTAGAAGGGATAATTTGCCGTGCCGAAACCGACTCTGTCAACATATGCGCGCTCCTTGTACATCTCCGGCCAGAGGACGCTGTACACCGGCACGCCTTCGGCCTCGACAGCCTTGATGAACTTCTTGATGTCGCACTTGAGTTTGTCGGAGTCGAGCACGAACGGAGCCCACCAGAAGGCGTTCTGCCGTTCCTTGCTGTCGAAGGGAGCATGCAGCACCAGGGGATGTTTCTTCAGGCCTGCGATGAGCATCTTGCCGTTGCGGATCCTGTTCGGCAGATTCCAGGAGTCCAGACGCGTCAGCTCGCAGAGGCCTATCTGCGACTGCATCTCGGTCATCCTGAAATTGAAGCCCACCCTGCGGTGTATGTACATGAGTTTGCCTTCCATCTCCAGCAGGTTCAGGCGTTCCTTCACATCGTATCCGTGATCCCGGAACGAACGGCACTCCCATGCGAGATCCTCGTCGTCTGTAACGACCATGCCCCCTTCGCCGCCGGTGGTGAAATGCTTGCTCTGGCAGAAACTGTAGCAGCCGACATCGCCTATGGTACCCGTCTTTTTACCCTTGTAGACTCCGCCGAAACACTGGGCGCAGTCCTCGATGACCTTGAGATGGTGCTTCCTGGCTATCTCCAGTATCGGATCCATGTCCGCAACCACACCGTACAGATGAACCACGACGATGGCCTTGGTGCGCTCCGTGATGTTGTCTTCGATCTCCTTCGCGGACAAGACGTGGTCGTCTCCGACATCGGCGAAGACCGGCAGTGCGCCAGCCTGCATGATTGCGAAAGAGGAGGCGATGAACGAGTAGCTCGGGCAGATGACCTCGTCTCCGGGGCCGACCCCGAGGGATGCGATTGCCGTATGCAAGGCGGCCGTGCCGTTGGCGACACTGATCGCATTGGCGGAGCCGTTCCATTTCGCCCATTCCTTCTCGAACTTCTGGCCTACCGGCCCCGTCCAGTAATTCACCTTCCCGCTCCTGAGGACATCCGCGACCTTCTGGATGGTGCTCTCCTCGAACGAGGGCCAGCCCGGAAACTTACCGTTGAAAACTTTTTTTCCTCCATCAACCGCCAGCTTTGTCATAATCACTTTCTCCTATATTGTAAATTGTTCCTGCATCGTGCAATTCCGCATCCGTATATATTACAATGGAGAAAATCCATATGCAAGATGGATTCATTGTTAAAAACGACGGAAAAATTGTAAAAACTTACTGCTTTTCCCTTACACTGATTCTTTTCCTCCGATCTTAGGGGCTGCAATTTGAAAATATAATTTGAGTTGCTAATGTAGGGATTCCGACATGGCAGACATATACATATAACATTTTGCAGAAAGGATTCTTCAAACAATGAAAATCACAAATGACACCATCGAACCAGACGAAAGAGAAATTAAGGCCTTGGCTTCGGACTGCGGATTTTCGCCCAGCGAAATAAAACATATCATGGCAGCTGTCAAAAAATCCACGCATCTTCTGTCCGGAACAATCTGCTCAAGGATACTGTGGCTCTTCTCCAAAACCAATCAGCGCAGCATCAACCTTGGAGAATCCGCCGGGAAAATGACACTCGACGAGATCGTGTCATGCATCGTGGATCCGCTCGATCCGGTGTTCAGGCTCATTCAGGGGAAAACCGGATTTGCCAGGGATTATCTCATGAAGATTTTTGATACCGTCAAAAATTCTGCGCCGTCCAAGACCAGGAAGTTCATGATTTCGGACTTCTCCAGGGAAAGAGTCCTCCAGGAAATGAAATGGTGGCTTGTCGACTTGAAATTTCCGGAATACTATTTCAAGGTCACCCCCCCGGAGGAAATAGGCAACCAGATAAGGATAAACAGGTTGTACGAGATGTACGGGTCGGAAAGCGAATCCTACAGCCACCTCAAGATATGCTACAGCTCCGCAACGGGCGACATGATCCACTGGGCCCACACCTCAAAGATCCTCGAGGTCGAGTCCGAGATCGAGGAGGGATGCCGTTCAAGTTCGTCCATCGCGAACATCTCCGTATATTCTCCGTCGCCGGATCTGAACCTGTATATAAGCTCCTTCTCATCCGCGACCAATCCCGCGGGAACCACATTTGAAGATGCCGTGTCCAAGGCCTTCCACAGGGTCGCCGACGCCAACGCCGTGAAGAGATACAGGACGATCTGGGACCAGACACAGAGGACGGAAATGCCCACCCTCGAATCCTCTTTCAACAGGGAGACCGGTGAACACAGGCTGATGATAGGCTATCCGATCGAGATCATCCCGGAATTCATATCGAAGGTCTCATCCGTCCTCATCGGCAAGGACATCCGCATCACTAGGAAGTACTGCCACTGCTTCGGAGGAAGACTGCCCACGGCGATCGTCTCCCTGTATTCCAGGAACGAGTTCCCGGCGGGAATGATGAGCGACCTGCTGGACATGAACCTGATCAGGGATCCGGATTTCGTGAGGCTTGCGGACGATTCGACCCTCACCACGGAAGAGGCGCTTTTCGCGGAATGCACATCCGAGTTCGTCCATCAGTTCATCACATCCGAGGATCCGAACATAGCATACCTCGAGAACATCTTCGGAGACGACCCGGAACACCGCGAGGCGTTCGCCAACCTGAACAAGAGAGTCAGCAAGGACGACTTCCGATCCGCAATGATCTCCGCCGCAATCAGCTCCAGGCCTGACATCGTCAAGAAACTCTTCTCCATTTTCGAGGGGAAATTCTCCCCGGTCAGGAAGGCTGCGAAAAAACAGCCGTCCGGGGAAGGCTTCGAGAACGATCTCAGGGCGGCGACCGCAAGCCCGCAGGAAATCAGGATCTTCAAAACCGCGCTCGAATTCATAAACTCCATCGTCAGGACCAATTTCTATCTCCCGGTGAAGAAGGCGGTGTCCTTCAGGCTCGACCCGGTGAAGCTCGCGGAGAAAATGCCGTCCGACACACCCTTCGGAATATTCTTCGTGAAGGGCGATGGATTCTTCGGCTTCCACGTCAGGTTCAAGGATATCGCAAGGGGCGGCATCAGAATCGTGAAATCCTCCTCCATGGACGATTACGGCAAGAACTCGGACAACGCGTTCGAGGAGTGCTTCAACCTGGCATTCACACAGAACAAGAAAAACAAGGACATCCCGGAGGGCGGCTCGAAAGGAATAATCATACTCGACTACCGCGCAAAGAGAATTCCCGAACCCGAAACATCCTTCAAGAGCTATATCGACTCCATCCTCGACCTTCTGCTCACGGAAAATGCGCCGCTTATAAGAAATTTCGAGCAGGAGATCCTCTTCTTCGGCCCCGACGAGGGAACTGCCGACTTCATGGACTGGGCATGCAGATACTCCAGGATAAAGGGCTACAAGTTCTGGAAGTCGATGACCACCGGAAAGAGCGCCGGGCTCGGCGGCATTTCGCACATAGAATTCGGGATGACCACGGCAAGCGTACACCAGTTCGTCATCGGGATACTCGGAAAACTCGGCATCAGGGAGGAAGGCATAACAAAGGCGCAGACAGGCGGCCCGGACGGCGACCTCGGCGGCAACGAAGTTATCGCCTCCAAGGACAGGACCATCGTGGTGATAGACAAGGGTGGTGTCATCTACGATCCGCAAGGCCTTGACAGAAAAGAACTTCTGAGACTTGCCAAAGCCAGGCTCGACTCCTCGTCGTTCAATCCGGGAAAACTCTCCCGGACGGGTTTCATCGTGAGGACCTCCGACAGGAACATGAAACTTCCCGACGGGACAATAGTCCATTCCGGGATGATATTCCGCAACAACTTCCATCTCGACGCAAGAATCGCGGCGGACCTCTTCCTCCCGTGCGGCGGCAGACCCAAATCCGTCAACATCTCGAACTACAAGTCACTTCTCGACAAGGATGGGAAGCCGATCTTCAAATGGATCGTGGAGGGTGCGAACCTCTTCATAACCCAGGATGCCCGCATCAAGCTCGAGGAACATGGCGCCCTGGTATTCAAGGACAGCTCGACAAACAAGGGCGGCGTGACTTCGTCCTCGCTGGAAGTCCTTGCCGCCCTCTCGATGACCGACAAGGAATATTCCGATCTGATGACTCCCGGCGCAAAAGGAAAAATCCCCCCGTTCAGGCGGAAATACATCATGGAAATAATCTCAATCATCAAGAGAAACGCCAAGATGGAATTCGAGATACTCTGGAAGACGCACCATAAGACAGGAATACCTCTCACGAAGCTTTCCGACAACTTGAGCGAGAAAATCGTCCAGATGGCGGCGCTGGTCGAGGATTCGGACCTCTTCGACGACTGCGAAATTCGCAGCAAAGTGATCGAAAGACATGTGCCGCCTTCACTGCTTGAACTTCTAGGGATGAACACCATACTGAAAAGATTGCCGGCAAACTACCAGAAGGCGATATTCGCAAAAATCCTCGCATCAGGCTTCATATACGCATATGGCGACAACTTCAGCCCCGAAGACTACAGGCTCTACATAAAAAATATTTAGGGCTATGCGTGAAATTAGCCGGCTGTGCCGGGATTTCCCAATCAACTTGAACATTGAAAATTGATCATTGATTATTGAACATGTCAGGATTCAAAAATAATTCTGGTTATTTCTTGACGGACTTGTCTACGCGCAGGAGCCCAATCTTGGGATAAAGCTCTATCGAGAACAAATACTCCTCTGCAATCTCGATGGATTCAAACGGGCAGTCATCAATAAGCTTCTGCCGGTGGGAGTGTATCTCGAAGCCCTCGATAAGTTCGAGGTATCATAAAATAGCCAAAAGAATGAGTTTGAAACGGAAATCACATATTTGATATGACAATAAAGCCAAATAGAAGGCTTGAAAGGGTTTCCTTATGTGATAGTTTATACGATAGTTTATGTAATAACTTATTGGATAAATTATTGAAGAATGAAGATATATCTTGACAATTGTTGCCTTCAAAGAGCTTTGGACGACAAATCCCAGCTCAAGATTCTTTTGGAGTCTGAAATTGTTTTAAGCTTGCTGACGCTATTTGAAAGCGGAAAGATAGATTTGATCGCCTCCGATGTGCTTTTCTATGAGACATTAAAAAACACTGACATTTTGAGGCAAGAATATTGTTTGGACATCTTGAGGAAATGCAAGATTGTGGTCTCTTTGGACGAAAATATTGAAAAAAGAGCAAAATTTCTAAATGGGGCTGGAATTAAGCCAATGGATGCTTTACACCTTGCCTTTGCGGAGGAAGGAGGAGCCTATTTCTTCTGCACGAGTGACGAGTCATTCTTGAAAAAAGCCAAAAAGCTTGCAAAAGAGACGAAACCGGTATCACTGTTTGAATTAATGAAGGAGATTGAAAAATGATTGCACAAACCAAGCCATTGAACCAAATAAGCAAAGAGGCGATCTTCACCTTGTCCAGCGAAATTGGAAGTGCCAATACAGTCAGGTTCCTGACCCAGTTCACAACTGGTTTCGGTGATTATACCAAGGAGCGTTGCAATTTCCTTGGAAATGACACTATTGATGAAACGCTCTCCGCCATAAAGGAGATGAAAAAAACATATTCCAACAAGAAAATCCACTCTGACCGGAAAAAATAGCAAGCTATTTTTCCAGCAGGTGATTTGTAACGTTCTGCTAAGAAAATAAACTAAGAAATTCCTTGAATTGTAATGCAATCAGCAATACATTATAATTATGAATCAATTAAAGTTTACATGGGATGATCGGAAGGAGGTGGAGAACCAGCGCAAGCATGGTGTTTCCTTCGATGAAGCCACCACTGCATTTGCAGATGAGAACGCCAGGTTGAAACACGATCCTGATCATTCGCAAAACGAGGATCGATTCATCCTACTTGGCTTCAGTTCCAAGCTTCGCTTGCTTCTTGTTGCACATGCCTACCGGCAAGATGATGCAGTGGTAAGAATAATTTCGGCTCGCAAGGCGACCCGGACAGAACGCAAACAATATGGAGGTTTTTTATGAGAAAAGAATATGATTTTTCAGATTCGATCAGGAATCCTTATGCCAAACATCTCAAGAAGCAGGTGACCCTCCGTCTCAACACGGATGCCGTTACATACTTCAAGTCATTGGCAAGAGAAACAGGTGTCCCCTATCAGAATCTAATAAATCTCTATCTGACGGAATGTGCTCATTCAGGCAAGAGATTGGCTCTTAAGTGGGCATCCTGACATATTGCAGAACCAGATAAATTTTGCCGATCCCGCAGATGCGGGACGGCAAATTTTAAACGTTCGCAAGCAGATAAGGAGATGACAAAATGTATTGGTTCATTATAATGTGCGTTGTTGTAACATTGGCCGGTGCCATTTCTATTAAAAGGAACAAGGTAGCCAAATTGAGATTTCTCGAACAGTATCCCGATGGAAACTATGAATCGAGTATATCGGGAGCAGTGAAAAACTTCATTCACAACGGACAGCGTATCCAAGCACTGAAACAGTTTCGGAGAGATACAGGATTGGGACTGAAAGATTCCAAAGAATTACTTGAATCAATCATACAAAAGAAAGAAATATAAGGCGAACCAGAACATTTTGCCGACTGCCAGAAAGGCAGCGGCAAATATTTAACGTTGGACACGATATGATTAAAAGACTTATGGCAATAGGATTAATTCTTCTGTGTCATGTGACATTGTTCATTATCGTATATTTTGGACGAATCAAGGGTGTAGTGATTTGCGGATCTGATATCACTCTTTTCGTAATACCTTTTGCGCTTGCATTTTCTGCATTTTCGACAGTATTTGCAAGAATGATTAAAACTCAGCAATTGTGGACACGTGCCTTGCTTGTCATAATCGCAAGTCTAATTGCTAGCTCAATCTCGGCTGTCACAGGAATGACAATTGCATTCAATGTGTGGGGAACATAAAAAAGATAATTAAGTCCAACTAGGAAAATTCTGCCAACGCCCAGACAGGCGTGGCAAATTTTGAGCGTTATACAAAAAAATAAACAATGACACAGGCAACGGAAAAACAAAAAGCATACATGGATGATCTTGGTATTGATTATCCTTCTGATATATCGAAGCAAGAAGCTTCCCAAAGGATATCGGGTAATCCTTATTCAAATATTGACAAAAAAGATAGACTGCTATTAAAGTACATGGGAGTTACAGCTTCAACCCATCAGGAAGCTGAAAAAATGGTAGAATATTACAGTGATTTGCCAAACACAAAAACAAATCTTTTTACGTTTATAAAATTTTTAATCCAAGGAAAATCGAAATTGTTTTTTTCTATGAAGAAAGACAAACTGCGTCTTGATTCATGGGAAGAAAATAAATACATCCTTCATCCAAAAGATTTCATTTATGATATTATGCTATTATATGGTGACACATTCCACGGTTATGTTCGTAATAACTATGTTGGTTGTTCAGAAAAATTAACTGAAGATAAGATTCGTGACATAATATTAAAAATATCTGAAATAAGGCCGAGGTGGTTGCTCGAATCTAATTCCAGTGCCGTATTTTTAGAAGCTTTGCAACAGTTATACCCGGGATGTTGCGATGGGCATCCTCCAGCTAAAAAAACAAAGCGCATATCTAACGAAATCCCAGTCTTTGCAAAAAAAAGTTCTAGCGGTTGTTTGGGGCTGCTTTTTTTTATTGCATTTACGTTATTTTCAGCAATTATGTTGTTGGCAAAAGCATTTATTGTATAACAAGGCAAATTCTGCTGACGCCGGGAACGGCGCAGCAGATTTGTGACGTTCGAAATACGATGACTTGACAATATCGCCGATGGGAATATGTTACTTCAGACTGAATTTATGTGGAATTCTTAAGCATGATTTACTCCTTTGAGTGGGATACAAATAAATCAAAGAAAAATTTAGTAAAGCATTCTGTTTCATTTGAAGATGCGGCAAGTATTTTCAGAGATCCTAATGCGTTGACTTTGTTTGATGATGGTCACAGTGAAGATGAGGAGAGATGGATTACTATTGGACTATCATCTTCTGGAAAATTACTTGTAGTCAATCACACTTTTAAAGAAATTAGTCTGGGGAAATGCATTATTCGGATTTTTTCATCACGGAAGGCAAGTAACTCAGAAACCAAGCAATATAGAGGCTAAAACATGAAAGCGAATTATGATTTTTCAAAAGCTGAAAGAGGTAAGTTTTTCAGACCTAACATCAAGCTGAACATCCCTATTTATCTTGATGATAAATCCTTTGCCTTCGTGGACGGAATTGCAAAGAAGAAGAAAAAGGACATTTCTTACATAGTCAATCATATCATCAAAAGTGATATGCATTTAATTGAAGCTATGAAATAGATTTCGAACCATGAAAATTTTGCCAACGCCTAGACAGGCGTGGCAAATCTTAAACGTTATATGAACAAAATATTTATATCATTTCCGTTCCTTATACTCTTTACCTGCTCCTGCATAGACCAGAAACCCATTACTTCATCTCCACAAGAAGATATAAATTCGTTCAAATCCCATCCTTACATAATGAATGACATAATAATAGCTCATACATATTGGAAAAATGCTGAAACAAATATTCTTCCCGCCGAAAAGCTTAACCAAGTAAACCGGAACATGAAATTTAAGGATATAGTTAGACGGTGCTCGAAAAGTATTTTTTTGTGATTACAAAAAAAACTTTTCATCACACCGCCTACATTTCTCCATCCATTTTCCAGAAAAAAAACATTCCGA
>CAIQLG010000204.1 GCA_903872565.1 uncultured Lentisphaerota bacterium
CCACACACAATATGCCCGTAAAAGCGAAATGCAAGCAATAATTGGGGTTTTTTGAAAATTTCTTGAAAATTTATTAGGGAAGGTTAATTTGATGCATACTTTACTGAATATTTACTTGGGGAATGCGTCCTCTATAAAGTTTTGGGAAAGTTGGTCTGGCTTCGACCTGTCCTACGTAGTTCGGCTTGTCCTGCATAGTTCACAGAACAAAGCTGGAAGAACGAAGTAGGATGAAGCCAGACATGCCAAGTCTCATCGAGACTTGGCCTACTTCGGGGAAAATATTTGTTATAGATTTCATAAGGAATCAAAATAGAGATTCTCAAAGAACCACGTTTTCCTGAAATATTATTGAAATACAAAATCCCCCCTGTATTTTCTGGAAACGGAGGATTAGGCATATTAACAGCTGGGCATATTAGATATGGATAACAAATTTGAAAGAATCATATGTATAGAGAATTTTGTGCCGATGTTCCTTATGCTTGTCGGATTAATTGCATTTGTGATGCGGCAATTCCATAGATTTTTCATGAGTCATTCTATTAACGTGTTCCTCAACTTTCTTTTGTTGAGTATAGGATTATTTACGCATTGCGGTATTACCTTTTTTCGAAAATCATTCGAATTGAAAAACATAAAAGAGTAAGAATTTACACCTACATAAGGTGGCCTTGACGAGAGCCAGCATCTACGTTTGTTAGCACAATAGGCGATTCACAGGCAAGTAGGGCGGCCATCTTTGGGGGTCGAGTTCTACTCGACCGCAGTCGAATAGAATTCGACCCTCCATCGGGAAAGAAATTAGTAAGAGTGTGGGAGTTACATGACCTATGAATTACTTGGGGGGGTAAAGCCTGCGGAAATCCATTCCTAGCGCAAAGGAGACGACTTTCGAGTCAAGGTTGAGACCTTTTTCATAAGACTTCAGCAAATAATCCGAAAGGTTATCAAGGGGGACAAGGATTGTCTCGATGAACTCGCCTTCATCGGGTTCAGGTGTCGGATTCCTGTTTTCCTCGATGGCTTCGTCAATCTCCGCGATTGCGATATGGATAGTCTCCCCGCTCAATCCAGGAGAACTGTACGATGGGGGCAAAATCTTGATGATTTTTCCTTTATATCCGGTTTCCTCTTTAAGTTCCCGCAGCGCCGTGTCACCAATTTCCTCGATCCTGTCAATTAAGCCAGCTGGAAATTCTATGACCTCGGCCTGGGCTGGTGGCCTGAATTGAGAGACAAGAACGAGCTGGTTCGATGGTTTCAATGTTGCGACAACCGCAACAGCGCCTTTGGCCTCGTTTCTTCCCGCGGACTCCCATGTTCTCTCAATGCCTCGCGGATCGGTTAAGATCATTTTATCGATATGGAGCCATTCCCCTGTCGCCACCCTCCCGATCTTCAAAATCTTATGCCTGCCTTCCATTGTACCATCTCTTTCTCGGATATATTCCATAAATTTTTAGTTTTTTTTATTTATTACTATTGAATA
The DNA here is from genome assembly GCA_903872565.1 of uncultured Lentisphaerota bacterium. GTDB lineage: Bacteria > Verrucomicrobiota > Lentisphaeria > Victivallales > GWF2-50-93 > CAIQLG01. The sequence goes on from CAIQLG010000204.1 coordinate 1,493, forward strand.
TTTGTAATTCTATATTATACTGAGTTGAAATGCAACCTGATTCTTTCGTAAAACAAATCTAATTTTCGGCTTTAGCTCTATAATTAAGAAATACATTTAATTCCCTATTTATTCCCAATTTAGGTTCCGATATTTGATGGTTTTTTGCGGGATATTAGACTAGATACAAGATCAGGAATTCCATTCCCTTGCTGAACTTGCACCAAAAATAAAATGTTAAATCAGTGAATATTTACACTATTGGTCTTACCGGTGGAATCGGATGTGGCAAATCCTCAGTTTTGAGCTTCTTATCTGCTCTGGGCTGGAAGACTATTGACGCGGATCAGATATGTCATGACCTTTATGAGGATTCGGATTCCGGGATTATGGAGCTTCTTTGCTCAAGGTGGGGAGGTTCCATACTCGACAAGAACAGGCGAATAAGCAGGAAGGCTGTCGCGGAGGTGGTATTCAACAACGAGAAAGAGCTCGCCTGGCTCAACTCGCTAATTCATCCGGAGGTCTACAGGATAGCCGGAGAAGAGCTGGAAAAATTTGGAGGACCGGCAATCTTCGATGTCCCACTACTCTTCGAATCAGGGAGGAGAGATTTTTTCAATAAAATCATCACAGTCTGGACATGCAGGGAAATTCAGTTTAAACGGTTAAAAGCTGCAGGGATGGAGGAGGAACAGGTAAGACAAAGGGTTAGGAGGCAATTCTCCAATGATGACAAACTGGAGATGGCGGATTATGGAATAATAAACAACGGGACAATGGAGTATTTGAATGCTCAGTGTCTAACTTTAAGTAATGCTTTAAAAGACGAATTAAGTAAAATATCAAAATAAGGTGGAAATAAAAAACATGGAAAAAAATGGTAACGAATCAAAACCCGTGGCGGAAGAAGTGGATGTTAAAAGCAGAGATGGTGATGGAAATATAAAGTCCGACCCAGTTTCCAGTGAAAAAAGGAACACGGCTGGCGGCTCATATATGGGAACTCCAAATAGACCAGGAAGGCCACACTCGTCCAAGCCAAAAGGCGGAGGAAGACGCTATCCCAGAAAAAACTTCGAAAAAGTACGTGGAGCCCCCCTTCCTGACAGGAATAACACAGGGAGGACTCCTGATGCCCCGCCTCCTGAACCAGGGAATATACAGCCGCCTGTAGAACCGCAAAAAACAGATGCCCAGCCAGCGATACAGGAAAAGACAGAACAGGTACAGCAGAGAAACGACAATCCGCAGCAACATCCGGAACAGAAGAACGCCAACCCCAGCAACGAAAGCCATATGCGCGACAAGACAGCACCAAGCCTGAACATATCCGAGCTCCACAACAAAAAAATGGAGGAGCTTGCCGTTATGGGACGCGAACTAGGTGTCGAGGGCATAGGAGCACTCGAGAAGCCAGAACTCGTATTCGAGATATTGAAGTCCAATGCCGAAAAGAGTGGACTTATGTATGGGAGCGGTTGCCTCGAGGTTCTCCAGGACGGATTCGGGTTCCTCAGATCTGCAAGCTACAACTATCTGCCATGCCCCGAGGATATATATCTTAGCCCGTCCCAGATAAGAAGGTTCTCCCTGAAGACAGGAGACTTTGTGGCAGGCCAGATCAGACCTCCACGCGAGAAGGAACGCTTCTTCGCAATGCTTAAGGTCGAATCAATAAACAACGAGGCGCCGGAAAAGAAGAAAGAAATAATTCCATTCGAAAACCTGACACCGTACTTCCCGACCGAAAGATTCATCCTGGAGAGGGAGTCGGATGAACTTTCCATGAGGGTCATTGACCTCATAGCTCCAATAGGGAAAGGCCAGCGTGGCCTGATCGTCGCCCCGCCGAGGACGGGAAAAACCATCCTCCAGCAGAAAATCGCCAACAGCATATTGAAAAACAACCCCGAAGTCATCATGATCGTCCTGCTGATTGACGAACGCCCTGAGGAGGTCACGGACATGAAAAGGTACGTGAACGCCGAAGTGATAAGTTCCACATTCGACGAACCACCGGAAAGACATGTCCAGGTAGCTGAAATGGTCATAGAGAAGGCGAAAAGACTGGTCGAATACAAAAAGGATGTTGTAATACTCCTGGACAGCATAACAAGGCTTGCAAGAGCCTACAACACACTTCAGCCTCACAGCGGGAAAATACTTTCTGGCGGTGTTGACTCGAATGCTCTCCATAAGCCAAAACGTTTTTTTGGTGCCGCCAGGAACATTGACGACTCAAAAGGCAGTCTCACAATCATCGCCACTGCACTGATTGACACGGGCAGCAGGATGGACGAGGTCATATTCGAAGAATTCAAGGGGACAGGCAATATGGAGATCAACCTTGACAGGCACCTTGTTGACAAGCGGATATACCCTGCGATCAACATCGAGAAGAGTGGAACCAGAAAAGAGGAACTCCTGCTGCACCCCGATGAACTCCAGCGCATATGGACTCTCAGGAAGGTCATGACCGGGGTGCCTCCGGTGGAGGCAATGGAGCTCCTTCTGGGAAAATTGAAAAAAATTAAAACAAACGTTGAATTTTTAATGACATTGCAAGTATAATATAGCGATTTTTTAAAAAACATGTATTAAAACATAATTCACGGAGGAAGAGACTATGGCTATGGTTACCTGTCCCTATTGCAACATGGAAGTCAGCATGAACTCGCTGGAAGCTGAAGACGGGTACTGCCCCGAATGCGGAGCAGTCATAACGGCATCAACCATTTTCGAGGAGGAAGATGAAGACTTGGATGAACTCGACAACGAGGATTTCGAAGAAGAGGAGGGAGAGGATGCCGAGGAAGTTGAAATTGACGAAGAGGATATTGACGACAAGGATATACTAGAAGATTTAGAAGACGAGGATAAATGATGTCAGCCTCCCTGCTTGCAGGCTTGTCGCCGTCACGGAATCAGAAAACAGCAAAGGATAGTTGGAGAACAAGATGAGGAAGGTGATAATTTATTTCTTCTATGCGACTCTTGCAGTTGCTGCGGTAATATCTTTCGCCCTCCTCTTCCCCGCCTACAATGACATGAAGAAGATGCGTGGCAGGATTTCACAGCTGGAAAACGAGCTGGACAAGAAAAAATCGGAATGCATGGATCTTAGGCAACTCCTCGTGGAACTGGAAAAAAATCCAAAGGCGATTGAAAAGATAGCCAGGGAGAAATATAACCTTCACAAGAAGGACGACAAGATTTACAAGTACAAGCCTGAAGATTTGGAGCAGGACAAGAAAGAATAGTTGCGACTTGCCAGAAAATAATTCTCCCCTCTGTGCCAGACTGTGTCATCCGTGGGCAATGGCTATCTGTTACCTCCCGTGTCCATTTGCGTGTTTCGCGGGCAATTCTTCTTTATCTGCGGTTTTCCAGGACGGCACCGGCGTTTCTCTTGAGTCTTTTCGCCCCGGCATATTCCATTGCTGTACCGCGGATGAGATCTTCGATTTCGCTGTCAGCAGAGCCTAAGATCCATTCAAGATCAACCCCGAGAGGCTCGACCGGATCACTGCCTGGACAGTCAGCGACACACAAGTCACATCCGAAAATCCAATCGCCGAGAAGTCTTTTTTCCTCCGGCAAGAAATCTCCCTTCTTTTCCATCGTGAGAAAGCACCTGCAAAGTGTGTAATTAAATCTGTCCGGGGCATTGCGAAGCGCGCCGGTGGGACACGATCCCAGGCATTTCGAGCATTCGGGACATTGCATCGGCATTGTTTCAGTTTTTCCAATCTTCATCTCTGGAATTTCCTCGGAAAGGAAAAGTTCTCCTATGAAAACCGTACTACCCGCTCCGGGCACCAGGATGCAGGTGTTGTATCCTGGAGTTCCGATTCCGGCCCCAACCGCAAGCACCTTTTCCGCAACAGGCTTGGTATCAATGCAAATTTCAGATCTGAAATCCCGGCCGATTATCTTCTTGAGCGAATCTGCAAATTTCGCGATAAGAATTTCGAGATGCAAATGGTAGTCAAGTTTTCTGCCCGAATAACCGGAAACGAGCCCACAAATTTCTTTTTTTTCAGTCTGCGGAAGAAGTCGTTCAATATTGGGAAGTTTTGAGAAAGGCAGAGCGAAAATTATTGCTGTTTTCGCCCAAGGAACAAAACTTGCCGGATTTTTCCTCAATTCCCATGTTTTTTTCAGGTATATGGGCAGAGAGTCCGGCGGGGGGGCGGAAAAATATCCCCCAGTTTCGGGGGCAGCCCCTCGCCTGTTTCGCAGATTCAGCACAGAAGCGGAATGGAAATCCGCAGCTTGCGTCCCTATAAATTGCCTGATTTTTGCATCTTCCATCATTTTATATTTGAAAAACCATTACACATAAGTTATCTTCACGATCCTTAAATCTATCTGAAAAACTAATATAAACAAATAAACAACTAAGGAGAATTTGAAAATGACAGCAATTTATGACGTTCATTCCAGAGAAATTCTTGATTCGAGAGGAAACCCGACACTTGAAGTTGACGTGATCCTCGAATGCGGAGCAAAAGGCCGGGCTGCTGTACCATCAGGCGCCTCGACAGGCGAAAACGAGGCGATCGAGCTTAGGGACGGCGACAAGAAGCGCTATTCCGGAAAAGGGGTGTTGAATGCTGTTGAAAACGTGAATAGCAAGATATTCCCCGAAATAGAAGGGATGGATGCCACTGACCAGATCGGCATAGACAAAACGATGATTGACCTGGACGGGACAAAGAACAAGAGCGCTCTCGGCGCCAATGCGATACTTGGCGTTTCAATGGCGGTGGCTCACGCGGCCTCGAATGCACTTGAGATTCCGCTCTACAGATATATCGGCGGGACAAACGCGAAACGACTTCCTGTTCCGATGATGAACATAATAAACGGCGGAGCACACTCAGACGCCCCTATAGACTTCCAGGAATTCATGATCAGGCCGATCGGAGCTCCAAGCTTCAGGGAAGGCCTTAGAATGGGAGCTGAAATTTTCCACGCGCTCAAGTCGGTACTTAAAAAACGCGGCCTCAGCACTGCAGTCGGCGACGAAGGCGGTTTCGCTCCGAATCTCGACAGCATCGAGGATGCCCTCGACGTTATAGTGAAAGCAATTGGCGATGCAGGATACAAGGCCGGGCGCAAGGAAAATGGCGGACAGGTCTCGATCGCACTCGACCCCGCCTCCAGCGAATTCTTCAAGAACGGCAAATATGATTTCAAGAAGGCTGGCAAAGGCATTGTCAAAACTTCCAAGGAAATGGTCAAGTATTATAGCAAACTCACTTCCGATTATCCTATTGACTCCATTGAGGACGGCATGGCAGAAAGTGACTGGCAGGGCTGGGCCATGCTGACGGCGGAAATCGGTGGCAAGACACAGCTTGTCGGAGACGATCTCTTCGTGACCAATGTGGAATATCTTGCAAGAGGAATCAAGGAAAAATCCGCAAACGCGATTCTGATCAAGGTCAACCAGATTGGATCACTCTCTGAAACTCTTGACGCGATCGAGATGGCGCACCGCGCCGGATGGAATGCGGTTGTAAGCCACAGATCTGGAGAAACCGAAGACTGCACGATCGCCGACATCTCGGTTGCGACAAACGCAGGACAGATCAAAACAGGTTCCGCAAGCAGGACAGACCGGATATGCAAGTACAACCAACTACTCAGGATCGAAGAAGAGCTCGGAGATCTTGCGATATACGGCTGAAAATAAAAGGTGGCCGTTGGCCGCAACCAAAGTGTCAGTGTGTCATAGTATCAACGTGTCAGTCTCACCGTGTGGCTGGGGTCAAAGTTTTTTCTCTGCCCCCGGTTATGCAACAGGACAAACACTCTGACACTGTGGTTTTCCAGAGGGAAAAAACAATGGCTCTTTGACATTTTGACACAAAAAGATAAAGGTTCTAAAACTTGAATCTAACCTGATTAAATAAGTTTTTTATTATGTCTAAATTCATGGTATTTTTAGCTGACGGTATGGCTGGCGAGCCTCTACCGGAACTTGGGTTCCTCACTCCGCTTGAAACTGTTGACAAACCGAACATGGACAAAATCGCCGCCGAAGGAGCGAACGGGACACTCCTCACGCTTCCGGAAGGCTTTCCGACTTCCTCCGACGTGGCAAATCTGTCCGTACTTGGCTACGATCTCGCTAAATACTATACGGGACGCGGGCCACTCGAGGCGGCAAGCAGAGATATCAGCCTTGCCAAAGACGACATCGCGTTCAGATGCAACCTCATAACTGTTTCCGGCAATGTCCTGAAGGATTACTCCGCAGGCCAGATCAAGACTGAACATTCAGAGAGGATATTCAAGGATCTACAGGCGGAATTCGGATCTGAGAAGGCAACGTTCCATTCCGGGGTAAGCTACAGAAACCTTCTAATCCTTCACGGTAACGAATTCTCGGACAAGGTGTTCTACCACAAGCCTGACTCGTCGCAAGGGAAAAAACTTTCCGAAATAGCCTATAGCCCCATGGATGACTCAAAGGAAGCGCAACACACGGTCGAATTCCTAAATGAATTGATACGGAAAACTGCGCCGTTCCTGGCGAAACACCCTCTTAATAACAATTGCCCCAAACCTGCAAACATGATCTGGCCATGGAGCCCGGGCAAACAGCCCTCCCTCCCCCGCTTCGATGTCAAATACCCTGGAATCAAGGCCGCCGTCATAAGCGCTGTCGATGTGATATTCGGAATTGCGAAATGCGCAGGCATGGACATCATCAGGGTGCCAGGGGCCACCGGGTTCATTGACACCAATTACGAGGGAAAAGCCAAAGCCGCGGTGGAGGCGCTGAAAACCCACGATTTCGTCTATCTGCACATCGAGGCGATCGACGAGTGTTCGCACATGGGAGACATCGATCTCAAGATGCACGCCATCAAGGACTTCGACTCGAGAATAGTTGGACCGGTGATGGACGCGCTTAAAGGACAGGACGTGACATTCGCTCTTCTCCCAGACCATCCTGTTCCAATAAAGCTCAGGAAGCATACCAGGACACCCGTCCCCGTCGCGATCTGGGGAAAACATATCAAGAAAGACAGCATTGACAGATATTCCGAACAGCTCGCGCCAAACGGCTCGCTCGGCCACATGAAGGGCGATGAGTTCATGAAGAAAGTCCTCAACATATAAATTTTCCCCAATGGTGAAAATTTATACAATGAAAGACAAAATAAAAAATTACATCTCCGAATCAAAAGACTTCCTCGTCACAAGCCTTATATTTTCAGATTTTCTGTCATGTTGAGCTCAACATGACAGAAAATCTGAATCTATAAAACAATTAATTTTCTTGTCCTGATGGGATTGCTCGTAGGATTGATATTCCCTTTCTTAATCTCTGACTTCCTCGGCGGTAACGAAAACAATAGAGCCAAATCTTTTTGCGAAAAGCTTGTTCCCGATTTGGATATGGAGAAAAGCAAGACAGGAAAATATCCGGCAGACATCTTTGTCATTGTAAAAAGGGACGAACTTCCGAGCTCATTGAAGGGATATAGCTCTTATTTTTATTATTCTGATGGAAATTCATTCAATTTCAGGATCGATGGGGAGACATTCTCCAGCGAAGAAAGAGTATGGAAGCAATGGGATTGAATGGGAGGAATGGAGAACATATAAGTCGTTTGTCTAATTCGTCTGCCCCGTCTGATTGGTCCGACTTTATTTACACTATTCTCTAAATCTTTTCCACTACAGCTTCAACTATCATTTTGTCGAAGAAGTTGATTGACATTCCAGCATCCACAATGACGGTCTGCGCATTTATTCCGCTCGAGCGGTGGCTGAGGAGAAACGCCGCGATATTCGCAACTTCCTCTGTCTGAAGGCCTTTCTTCCTGAGAGTTGCGGTTTCCGCAAAGAGGTACGGTTTGAGATATCCGGGAATACCCGCCGACGCCGAGGTCTTGAGAAGCGACGCCCCGACGGCGTTGACCCTTATCCTGCTGTCCTCGCTGAGAGATTTTGCGAGAAACGCGACGCTGGAATCGAGGGCGGCCTTGACCGGTGCCATGCAGCCGTAGCTTTCCGCAGCCATCCGGGTCGTGGAAATTGAAATTGTGACAATCGCTCCTTCTGCGGACATGGAAGACTTGTAGAGATCCGCAATGCTGATCAGCGAATAGCATGAGATGTCAATCGCCTGGAGGAAATCCTTCTTTGAGGTCTTATGGAACGGCTTGAGTCCGTCTGCAAAATTCGCAAAGGCGATTGAATGAACAATCCCGTAAAGCATCCCCTGCTCCTGTGAAATATTTTTTGCAGCATCCTTCATTTGTGTTTCATCCGAGACATCGCAGACATAGACCGGTACGCCGGGAAGATTCTTCCGGACGAAATCCGCATTTTCCTGATTCATCACGGAAGAGATTATTTCCGCCTTTTCCTCGAGCAGGATTTTTGCAATGTGGAATGCTACGCTCTTCCTGTTCGCGATTCCGAATATCAGTATTTTTTTCTCCTCAAGACCAAGAAAACTCATTGTTCTAGTTCCTTAATTGTAAGATTGACCACAGAGGCACAAAGGCACAGAAATATAAGTGCGACGATTTACGCCAGCAGAACTGTTGCGGTGGAGGGTCGAGTTCTACTCGACCGCGGTCGAATAGAATTCGACCCTCCATGAAAATATATTTGTGTCTCTGTGTCTTTGTGGTTAAAATACTATTACCTACCTCATTTAAGTATTTTCCTGAAATATTCAATCGTTTTGGGCAACCCCTCGTCGAGAGTGACTTTCGGGGTCCAGTCCAGGATTTTCTTCGCCTTAGTTATGTCGGGTTTTCTTCTTGCGGGGTCATCCTTGGGAAGTTCGCAGAATACCAGCTTGGATTTAGAGCCAGTAAGCTTTATCACTTTCTGTGCGAGTTCAAGCATGGTGAATTCGCCGGGATTGCCCATGTTGATCGGACCAGTGATTTCGGGGGGCGTGTTCATCATCCTGACCATTCCTTCGATCAGATCGTCGACATAGCAGAAACTTCTCGTCTGGCTGCCGTCGCCATAGATTGTTATGTCCTTGTTCTGGAGCGCCTGGATTATGAAATTGCTAACGACGCGTCCGTCGTTGACCTGCATTCTCGGCCCATAGGTATTGAATATCCTTATCACCTTGACAGGGACTTTGAGCTGTCTGTGGTAGTCGAAGAACAGGGTTTCGGCGCATCGTTTGCCCTCGTCGTAACAGCTTCTGGTCCCGATGCAGTTCACATTTCCCCAGTATTCCTCAGGCTGGGGATGGATGGCAGGATCGCCATACACTTCCGAGGTCGAGGCCTGGAGAATCGGGATGTTGAGGCGTTTTGCCATTCCGAGCAGATTTACAGCCCCCATCACGCTGGTCTTGGTGGTCTGTATGGGATCGTGCTGATAATGGATTGGCGAGGCCGGGCAGGCCAGGTTGTAGATGGCGTCCACCTCAAGATAGAGCGGCCAGGTAATATCATGTCGTATAAGTTCGAACCCGTTATGGCTCAGGAGGTGCCTGATGTTTTCCTTCGATCCGGTGAAAAAATTGTCCACACAGATTACGTCATATCCTTCTCCTAGAAGTCTTTCGCAGAGATGGGAGCCAAGGAAGCCTCCGCCACCAGTCACGAGCATAGTTTTCCGATCCAATTTGCACCTCATTTCAATGTTTAACCGGCTTCCGCCGGGACTAATACCATATTTTTTCCTGCGAAACACGCGAAAAATACAATTTCCCATACGATCAAGTTAATCCTGTTATCCTGTCTAAAATACAACTTCCTATATGATCGAGGTTCAAGCCGCCTATTCAAGAATATCGCTGATCTTGCCGTTCTTGAAAATAGCTCTGAAGCAGACATCCGGGTCCTTCCAGTACATCCAGGTCGAGTTGTCCAGCGACTGCGTTCTGTGTGTGGCAGGATAGCCCAACGCAATGATAACCTGTTCCTTTGTCATTCCCTTGACGATCATCCCTGTCTTTATCTCCTTGATTATGTCTTCGGAAAACCCCTCTGTTCTCTTCTCGAAAGCCTGGGTCGTAAAAAGCCTTTTGATGAAAGAGTGGACATCGTCATCCTTGGCACGCCACCTCTTCTGGTGGGTCATATTATATACACGCTGTGTGGAAATGACCTTGAAGCTGACAATGTCTTCCCTGTCATTGGTACAGTATCCAGTGTCAAGCAATTCGATCGGAGTTCCTGCGGGAAGCAGTTTCCCGGCCAGCCGGTAGTTTATGGTCGGAACATCTTGCGGGTCGGAATAGAAAATATTGTATGCCGTATAGATCTGATCCTTCGGGCCAGCGTCCAATAGGGCGCGGACATTTATCTTCTGGGTCACGCACCCTGCCATAAGCATGATTAGCGGCAAGATCACGAATTTTAAATTTTTCATCGCACACATCCTAGATTTATAAATCCCTCATTCCATTTTAAAACTATTATTTATCGAAATTTACATTGACGAAAAATAATCCCATAATCTTTTCATTCAAGAGATTTTTCTCCTCCGGTGTCAGCAAATTCAGAATTTCTTCAGGTATATCATAGTCCTTGTCAGGGAAATTAGCCGTTATTTCAAGGATTTGAGAGCCTTTATTGAATACGATCCTGTTATGGCAATTTTCCGGCAGTTTTTTCACTCCTTTGAAATCAACCGGGCTATCAAATGTCATCCTGTATTCAAAATAAGAACCCGCCTGGCCGATAAAGACAAACTTTTTCGAGCCGCTGGAATTAATAATTCTTGCCGACTTCAAGCCTGATTTGCCTCTTTCCTCATGCTGATCTCCAAGGACGCAGAAACCATTGAATTCGAAAGATACCTTGTTGCCATTTCCGTATTCCGGCAGTTTCGGGTCTCCTACAAAACAGATATCTCTCCAGTACGGAGGCCTAATTTTGTCGGCGAGCATGACAACTCTCTGCCATTTGTCGGTACTTAAATCAACCGCGAGGTAATGCCAATCGTCTTTCCGTTTAAAATAAAACTTCAATGTGACTTTGTTTATCTCTTTTTTCACACTTCTTGGATAAACCCAGAAGCTGAATTCCCGGCAATTTTCAGATCCGGATCCGAAATACACACGCGCCCCTTCGGACGCCATGATTCTTCCTTGAGGATATGAAATTTCAATGAGATCGCTCTTCCCGTCGCATGGAGAGACGTTCCGGATTTTTCCAATATCGCCTTTTGTGACATCAATTTCACTGCCCTTATAATTCACAGAGTTGTCTATTCCTATTATTGTCGGATGTCCCCGCAGTATCTTCATTATGGTTTCAGGTGGCGCCTGTTTCTCACTCACGGTAAGAATGCCCTTCTTGAATATTGGCGGCATCTTGAAAGGAGGCTTGCCATTGATTTCAATCTCCGGCGGCAAACTCGCCTTTTCCCTGACAAGTCTTATAGTTGTACATGTCGTAAGTTCAAGGGTCTGCTCGAACAAATTATTCTGAATATCCACAACTTTTTCGGTGATTTTTAATTTTTCCCCTCCATCATAGGTATTCTCATCAATATTACTTGGAATATAACCAGTGATTATCCGACAGACAGTTTTTCCAGCTCATTAAGGTACCAGTTGTCAATGATTTCCTGTTCATAATTTTTATTTTCTTTGCCGGAGGATTTTTCTGAAAGATAGCTTTTGACTTTTTCGTCAGTTTTCGCACATTGATTGAGGATATAGGCATTCTTTCTCGATGTACTTCCAGTATCTAATGAAAAATAGTATTCTCTCTTTTTACTTTTCATTTCTTCCGTAATATTTCCCGAAAATATGCTTTCTATTTCTTTATGTTTTTCTGTAAACATTTTCCGTGCACCTGGCGCCGCAACATAAGATTTCCAAGTAGCTATTCCCTTGTCTCTATTTTTACGACACATTGTGTTTGATAGAAATTTGTCATACGCTTCTTCTATGGCATTTCCCTGATTTGGATGTTGGTCTAAATATTCATAAGCATTCATTAATGCCTTGGAACATAAATATCCTGCATCTTTTTCCTTATTCTTGGACGACTGCTGGGCAAATAATGATTCAATTTCACTATCTGGAACAATTTCTTTTATATGGTTTTTCAAAACTTTATCATCAACGATATCTTTTAGTTTTTTCTGCAAGATTATTTTTTGAATTTGACAAACAGTTTTGTCTAATAACTCTTCGTTTATTTCAAGATTTTTACCGGGAGAAGTATTACTTTTTTGCAACTCTTCGATTATGCTTTCTTTTAATGATGGGAGCTTGGAGATTTTGGGTGCCTCTAAAATATCGGAGAAGATGGAAATATCACCAATCTTAACGAGAAGAACATCCCCGTCTTTATCCCCTGCTTGCAACAAATGGATTGATAAAGCAAGTGCAAAAATAACAACTACATTTTTTAATGGTTTATTCATTTTTAGTCCCTTTATTTTAATTGATAGATATTATGTATTTGAAAAATGAATGCCATTGATCCATAAGATCATAGTATTCAAGGTTGCTCGGATCGCTTATTCCGGTGTCATTTTTCATTGCTTTCTCACTGTCATACGCAGGACACTCCATGTTAGCCCAGTCTAATCCAAAATATGGTTTAACCCTTGGGAGAAGTGGCGGCTCCGGGATATCGGGTGGACTTACAGAAAGATCATAATAAGATTTGTCGAATGTTCCGCTTTGTCTTACATAATAGTAGAGTTGATCCCCATGAATATCCTCATGAGAAATCGTGGATGCAAGGATATTCTCTGAATCAAATGCAAGATCCCGGTAAGATATCGAAATAAATAGTATTCCTGATGTACGACCATATTCACCATCCTCCACACCACCGGACAAATAGCTCCCGATGGTGCATCCTGATAGGTTGTACTTCCAAACCACATATTCAATGGCTCCCGATTGAAGATTATGATCAACAAGGTATTTAAAAACAGAGAACACCTTCAGTTTTCCGTTTACATCCTTTTCATTACCAAATATATTATACTTGAAGGATATATCCCAATATCGCTTATCCAGATCATCATACCCCGGACATTTATCTGACTGATCTTCCAATAAAGCCCAATATCTCCAATTACAATCATCTACCCTCTCCAATATGCCTTTGTCAGCGTTATCCGGAATAACCGTAACCTCCTCTTTCAGTAATTCCACATCTTTCTCAAATCCTGTTGGCGTAGTCTTAACTTCAAGTATATGGGATGTTCTCTCTAATGGGCTACCTTCGGACCTAGCATATATTTTTTCCTGAGGCAAAATCACCTCAACCTCGACAATAATCAATGTCATCGAACTGGTTTTGCCGTTTTTTTCGGCCTTTACAGAATATTTTCCGGCTTTCATCGGTGTCCCGTCGGCTCCGACTTTGCCGAGGGTTATTGACCGGGTGGGATTTGAGATTGGCGGTATATTGCCTCCAGCATCAGTCGCCGTCACTGTCCACGTGCTGGGGACATTTATCTCTTTCTCATAAGATTTGAAAGTCGCATCTGTCCCGTAGAGGATGACCAATTCGTCTCGTTTTTCTTCAGGCACCGTGGACTTGATGTAGAAATCAATTGACACGAATTCCGCCCAGTATTCAGCCCTTGTCGTCCCAGTGCCTGTTCCAGTTTTTTTCAGATATCCGTGCAATTCGACGGTTTCAAGAGCCGCCTGCCCAAGCGTGTAAGTGCTGTTTGATTTTGCCCCGTGGCTACCTTCGAGGGACCATGAAGTTTCTCCCTTCGTAATGTCAGATGGTCCATCAAATTCCCATCCGCCCGTGGTTACCACGGCCACATGATAAACACCCTCCTGATCAAGATCATACGTTTTTGAAATGATACATATATTGTATGTTATTGATTGGGATTCTGATTTTTACCGTGAAGAAGGATAAGCCGGGAAGGGCGAATATTCAAGAGGAAAATACTGGGTGAACAAAATTCCTGTCTAAAAAATCTTTATTTCAGGTCATTTTAGATTTTGTTTTGGCAAAAAGACTTCTCCAATGTAGTTTAATCATTTTGCGAGAGTTTATAGGATTAGAAATAAAAATGAAGATCTATGAAATAGAAAAAGCTGCGTCAGAGAAAAACATCGGGGAGCTCAGCTTTTTCACTGAAAAGGCGCTGGCGGATCTTGGACTCCAGGAAGATGAGAGACAGAAATTCATGATGGCCGTGGACGAGGCCGTCACGAACATAATCATGTATGCGTACGGAGCTAAAGCGGGGAACATCAAAATACTCGTCTCTGAAAACGGAGATGAAATTTCCGTCGAGCTGATTGACAGCGGCAGAGAATTCGACCCGACTAAACAACCGGAACCGGATTTCGACATTCCCGTCGAGGATCGCCCTCCGGGCGGCATGGGGCTCCCGCTGATAAGAGGATTTGCAAACTCTCTGAAATATTTTCGCAAAAACTCACATAATCATTTTATTTTAACAAAAAAGATCGGAGGACAAGATGGCTGAACCAATCAAGATCGTGGAAGAGCTTAGGAAAGGGGTTTACATTCTGAGAGTCAAGAGCCCGATACTGCTCGAGCCAAGCGCTGCAGACGAGATGACCAAAAGACTCTCGGATCTCTTTGAAACCGGCGCACAAAAGGTTATCATTGACATGGGAATGGTGAACAGGATGTCAAGCCTTTTCTTCCGATCATTCATCATAGCGGGGAAAAAAGCTGTCCAGAACAATGCAAAAATGGCCTTCTGCCACATTTCTCCTGCGATAAAGGCCGGCTTCGAGATGATGAAGATGGACAGCTTCTTCAAGATCTACCCGGATGAGACCAAGGCGATGGAAAATATCTGAAGGAGAAACAAGATTCTGAAAATTAGAACTATATAAGATCCGCCCGGTGAGATTAGATTGACATTACGTGTTTAATCAATATAAAAATACGAACAAATTAACAGAAGAGATAAAAGGCTAAGGATGAAAAGTACAACTGCATTTCTGATTGTGTCCCTGTTTTCCATAGGGCTTTTCGCCCAGGATGTCAAATTGCCTGTCCCATCGGACGCAGACGTAAGGACTGCATTGGCATCACTGAAGGATGCCTTCAAGGACAAATACCAGAACCTCAAGACGCCCGAAGATCGCAGGATGCTGGCAGAAAAGCTTCTAGAACAGGCGGCCGATCCATCCAACACTCCTGCGATGGCGTATGCACTGATCACAGAATCCGCGAGAATCGCAGGTGAAGCCGGGGATATTGCCACAATAGAAAAAGCTTCGACCCTCTATGCTGGAAAATTCGATGGCGATGCCGTGGCCTTCCGCAAAAAAATGCTCGAGGCAGCAGAGAAGACCACACCAAAACAGACACCCGAGGCGCTTTCGCTTCTTGCCGAGGATGATATCCGCCGGACTGCGGAAAAGGCCAAAGACCTTGAGGAATTGCTGAAATCTGAAAAAGTTGACGGTGAAAATATGGATGATATTCTCCGGAAGGCAACAGATACAAAGTTGCGGCAGGAGGAGTTGGCAAAGTTGAAAACTGAGATGGATTTAAAGAAAAAGGACTTGGAGTTGAAGAAAGTCGAAATGACTAAGTCCCAGCGGGAAGAAGCGAGAAAATGTTTTCTTGCGGACAAGATGAAATTCTCCGAGATAAAGATCAACGAACAATTGTCGGATACGACGAAAACAAGTGCATGGCAGATGTTCTGCACAAAATGGGATCTCAAGGCCGACCCTGATGCATGGAGGACACATATTTTTGTCTGGGACGAAAACTCGGATGCGCCTACGCTTAAGAAAACATTGAAGACATTGCGGGAAGAGGAGCAGATCCACATCCAGTCGCTCAAGGCTGCTCGGGCTAAGTTCAACGCAGAGGCGGAAACGTTGAAGGCAATACTGGAACTGCCCGATCAAACCGATGAGATGAAAAAAATAAAGTGGACGGAATTTCTTGCAAAATGGGATGTCTCAGCTTCACCGGACAGCTACAAAACCCATTGCCTCGTCTGGCATGACAATCTTGAAAAACCAAAATTGTCGGGATTGTTTTATCCGTCGAAATCTTGTTGCGTTGTTGATCTGAAGACGGGGGAGCAGGTGAAACTCGATTCCGACCCGCCGGGACTCCTCTCGGATGATGTCTACAAGACGACAAAAATTGTTTTCCGCCGCATACCTGCTGGCGAGTTCACGATGGGCTCTCCAGCGAACGAGGATGGACGCGACAATGACGAGCCCCAGCACGAGGTGACATTGACAAAGGACTTCTATATCGGAGTCTTCGAGATAACACAAGCGCAATGGAAAACAATAATGGGGTCGTTCTGGTTTTGGGTAAGTGATAATCCGTCCAAATTCAAAGGCGCTGGACCAAAAGCCCCGTTGGAAAATGTATCTTGGACCGACTGCCAGGCCTTCATAGAAGAGTTGAATGGCAAGAAGTCGTCGGCCTTGGTATTCCGTCTTCCGACTGAAGCGGAATGGGAATACGCCTGCCGTGCAGGCACGGCCAACCCCTATAATGATTGCACTAAGAAAGATGGTGCAGGGGACAATGCGGATCTTGCCAATCTCGGATGGTTTTCTGCCAATTCAGATGGAAAAACCCACGAGGTTGGCTTGAAACAGGCGAACGCATGGGGACTCTACGACATGCATGGCAATGTTTGGGAATGGTGCTCCGACTTGTATGGTCAGTATCCATCTGGTGCGGCAACCAACACGACTGGGGCTGCATCTGGCGCGTTCCGGGTGTTCCGGGGAGGCAGCTGGGGCAATGATGCTGGGTACTGCCGTTCAGCCAGTCGCGGCAACCATGGCCAGTCGGACCGGCACAACCGCCTCGGATTCCGTCTGGCGTTCGCGTCTCCTGAGGTTTTGGAAAACGAAAACATCAGATAAATTTGAACCCTGACACGGCAATAAATAATAATCATGGTTGACAGGATAAATGTTTAATAAATCTATGCTCTTCGCGTTGAAAAGACTTCTCCTTGGTATTGCACTGATAGGAGTTTCATCCTTGATCCTTCTGTTTTCGGATCTGCCGGGCAGGAAAAAAGGGGTGCCGGAAGCTGCGGTGGCCAGGCAAGACAACAAGGCCTTGCCTAGAGTGGCAATACTGAAGTTCTCCAGCAGCCAGACTCTTGATGAAAGCGTGGAGGGAATAATCAACGCACTTGGAACGAACGGATTCCACGACGGGAAAAACATAGCGATTAGGATTTTCAACCCGCAAAATGATCTTCCGACCGCGATCGGCATGGCAAAATCAATAGTTGACGGCGGCTATCGGATGGTTATTACGGTCAGCACTCCTATGCTTCAGACAATGGTCGCCAACAACAGGGAAGGGAAAGTCGTGCATGTGTTTGGCACTGTGACCGACCCCTTCGAGTCGGGAGTTGGAATAAACAGGTCTGACAGTTTCGACAGGCCGAAGCATCTCGCCGGAGTAGGAACTTTTCAGCCTGTCAAGGAAGTATTCAGACTTGCAAAAAGATGCCACCCGAACCTCAAGAAGGTGGGAGTCGTCTGGTGCACTTCCGAGACATGCTCCAAGGCCTGCATACATCTAGCCAGAGAGGTCTGCAAAGATGAGCTCAGCATCGAACTTCTTGAAGCCACGGCAAGCAATCCAAATGATGTGTCAGAGGCCGCAGTCTCCTTGGTGTCAAGAGGGGCTGAGGCCCTTTGGATAGGCGGCGACAACATTGTCGAAGCGGCCGCCTCATCAGTCACTAAAGCCGCCGAAAATGGCAGGATACCTGTCTTTACCAATGCCCCCGCACATGCCGAAAAAGGCGCCCTCATATCACTTGGAGCAGATTATTACGATGTAGGCATGGCGACAGGGAAAATGGCGGCGGAGATCCTCGGTGGCAAGAGCCCAAGTTCCTTTCCTGTCAATAACTACGTCCCGGAAAAACTGGCGCTGAATCTTGACGTGATTGACAAGTTCAGCCCGAAATGGGAGATTCCGGGCGACATCCTTGATTCCGCGGCAATCACGGTGAACAACGGTCGTGTCAAAAATAGGAAGCCGGCAATGGCTTCCCCCTCGAAGGGGCAGAACAACGTGAAAAGGAGCGATGGACGCAAGTGGAAGCTCTTCTTCGTGAACTACAACGATGCATCCCATGTCGAAGAGGCAATTGCAGGCTTCAATGACGAAATCCGGGCTCTCGGACTAACAGTGGGTGTTGATTTCGAGATCAAATTTGCAAATGCCCAGGGCGACATGCCCTCGCTGCTTGGGATAATGGACACGATAAAGGGAGACAAGCCTGACATTGTGCTGATGACGTCCACTCCGGCTCTGCAGGCCGCCATATCGAAGGCGCTGCCTTTCACAATCATCTTCGGAAACGTCGCGGATGCCGTTGTTGCAGGAGCAGGAAAAACCCCGGAGGATCATATGCCGAACATAACGGGGATCACCACGATGAGCGACTTTAAGGGCATGATCTCCATGATCAAGAAGTACTTCCCGGACACGAAGGCGATAGGCACCCTCTACGTGCCCTCTGAAATCAATTCCGAACTGTACAGAAAAAAACTTGAGGAGGAGGCGCTCAGGTCAGGCATTCAGATCAAATGTATGGCCGTCAGCACCCCCACGGAAACTGGCGATGCGGCTGCCGCACTCATCGGAAAAAAAATTGACATTCTCTGCCAGATATTGGACAATCTGACCGATGCGGGATTTTCCGGGATAGTCCAGGCAGGCAGGGCGGCCAGAGTTCCGGTTTTTTCCTTCGCCGGCCAGAAAGTCGAATCCGGTGGCGCAGCCGTGGCGGTGGCACGGGATCACACACAGGTCGGACATGACATGGCCGCGTTGACATTGCGAATAATGAAGGGTGAAAAACCTTCCGCAATTCCATTCGCTCCGGTAAGCAGGACATACACGGCCGTCAACAATGCGAATGCCAGGTTATTCGGGCTTCAGCTTCCTGAGGCACTACTGAGATCCGCTGACAAAAAGTTTGGAGAAAACAAAGATGCCAGATGAAATGGAATTCACGAGAAACAGATCCGGACAAAGCTGCGAGCTCGTGCTGAAAGGCCGCCTCGATGCGGCATCATCAGAATCCCTGGACAAGGAGATAGATGAAATTGTACATTCCGGGGGGCGCCACATCGGATTGGACATGGGATCTGTCACCTACATGAGTTCGGCAGGCATAAGAAGCCTTCTCAGGAACTTCAAGGAATTCAGAAAATTTGGCGGTTCCATCTGCGTGAAAAATCCCTCGACTTCCGTCTCCACTGTACTTAAGCTCACCAAGCTAGAAGCTCTGCTCTCCGGGGCAAAACCGGAAGACAGATCCGCCAATGATGAGCAATCCGGAGAACAGAAGTGGAAAAAACTTGCACACGATATTCCTGGACTTTCCTGCGAAATTCGCAAATCCGCGTCAGCATCGCCTTTCAGATGCGTCACCTACGGCGATCCGGGAAAGCTCGGAAAAATGAAGTTCCAAAAAGACGACATGCATTCCGTGAGACTTGATGATGACGATTTCTCAATAGGAATTGGAGCTTTCGGGGTGGACTACGAAGACTGCATCGGGCGTTTTGGCGAATTCATAGCTGTGTCCGGCTGTGCGGCATGCCTTCCTTCCGACGACACGAAATTCCCTGACTTCGTCTCGAAAAAGGAGAACCTGCTGCCCGAGCTGAAAGTGCTTTATTCGATAGGATTCAAGGGGGAGCCCTCTACATCCATCCGCTTTGAAACTCCACCGGAGAAAAGGCGGACAGGGATTTCAGACATCCTGGGCATCGCGCTCGGAGCTTCGAAAACTCAGACGCTCGGCATAGTCATGGTCGCGGAATCCGCAGGGCTCGTAGGAGCATCTCTGAAAAGCTCGCCTGTGGCGGATGGAGATCTTGACTTTTTCAAACATCCCGAAATCAGGTCGCGCCTGGATTTTTCGCCAGAAAGGATTTTCGACCGCTCGATGGTGCTTGTCTGCGGTGTCGTTTCAATGCTGGAAAATGCGAAATCTAGTGAATTCCTGCGCCCTGCCGGCTCGTTTTCCGGCAAAAACATATACGGACATCTTCATGCCGCAGTATTCAGCTTCCATGCACTGCCGAAGTCCGAAATTGACCTCAGGGAAACAGTGCGGGATCTTTTCGAGGACAGAAAGCTCCTGGGGCTGCTCCACCTGATTTGCGACAGCAGAGAAATCTCCGGCATCGGGGAAAGTCTTTTTGCAGGCGGAGTCATTTGGACTGGAGAAATAAACCAATCTGACAATGTGGTGAACGCATGAACCTGCTAATCGGATCACTGACTGTAGGGTTGATTCTTTCGCTGCTGGCGCTAGGCGTCTATATCTCATTTCGCATATTTGACTTCCCGGACATAACGGCAGATGGCTCGATCACGCTCGGCGCCGCCGTCAGCGCAGTCTGCCTTATCTCCGGACAGAGCCCTCTTACCGCTGTCATGGCTGGAGCACTGGCGGGCGTTGCCGCAGGTGCCGTAACAGGAATACTTCATACCATTTTCAAAATACATTCCCTGTTGTCGGGAATACTCGTGATGACTGCGCTTTATTCTGTGAATCTCAGGATCATGGGGCGCAGCAACATACCACTGCTGGATTCAAACACATTTGTGAAAAAGGCCGAGACACTTGCAGTACAATCCTTTGGCGGAGCCACCAGCATCCATCTGTGGGGCTGGGAAATCATGATCAGGGACATCGCAGCACTGGGAGCTGTCACCATTATCATTGTCGCAGCATGTATGGCGACATATTATTTTTTCAGGACAAATCTCGGTTCCGCAATGCGTGCGACAGGCGACAACTCTCAGATGATAAGGGCGCTTGGCGTGAACACCGGCGCGATGATCGTCACAGGGATAGCCTTATCCAACGGACTCGTCGCGGCATCCGGCGCATTGCTCGCCCAATATCAGGGATTCGCCGATGTACAGATGGGGATCGGCATGGTCGTATGGGGACTTGCCAGCGTCATAATAGGTGAAACCCTCGTAGGGACACGCAAGCTCGGGCTTACAATTCTCGGAACCGTGATGGGAGCAGTACTTTTCCGCCTCCTTGTCGCAATCGCACTGCGATGGGGACTTGATCCATGCGACTTGAAACTCATAACCGCAGTTTTTGTTTTCGCCGCACTTGTGCTTCCAGGAGCCATTGACAGAATCATGAGACGAAAAAAGGCGCCCTCACATGCTTAAAATCAATAATCTCCATAAAAAATTCAACGCTGGCACCCCAAACGAGGTCTATTCCCTGAAAGGCGTGTCACTCCTGATTGAGGAAGGTACGTTCTGCATAGTCATCGGCTCGAACGGATCTGGAAAATCAACCCTGATGAACGCGATTGCTGGCGTATTCCGCCCAGATGAAGGTTCAATAGAGATCGGTGGCTTCAATGTCGGCGGATGGCCCGAGCACCGCCGCGCATCCCTGATTGGCCGCGTCTTCCAGAATCCGTTCAGCGGAACTGCTCCACACATGACAGTGGCGGAAAACCTGGCTCTGGCATCAAGGCGCGGCATGGCAAGAGGACTCGGCAGACTCATTACACGGAAAAAAATCTCCGATTTCAAGGAGGCGGTAAATTCCCTCGGGATGGGGCTCGAGAACTGCATTGACAACGAGATCGGCTCATTGTCAGGAGGACAAAGACAGGCGTTGACACTCCTGATGGCGACCTGGCTCAGGCCGAAAATACTGCTTCTCGACGAGCACACTGCGGCGCTCGATCCAAAGACTGCAGACAGGGTGATACAAATAACCAGGGACATAGTCTCGAAAAACCGCCTCACCGCCCTGATGGTCACGCATTCCATGCAGCAGGCGGTGAACCTCGGAGACAGACTAATAATGATGCACAAGGGACAAATAGTGGAGGACATCCGCGGGGCTCAGAAAAAGCGCACGATGCCGGAGCATCTGCTCGCAAAATTCGAGGAATTGCGCAGGATGGAACAACTCGACTATGGAGCCACGGAAATGCTGAAAAAAAATTACATCTGATCAAAGGAAAATACGATGAGGAATCTGAAAATCGCTGTTGCGAGGACTCCGTGCTTCAATGCGCAAAATACGGCTATGCCCACGCCTTACTGATAAGATTAACATTGTTGTTTAATCTTTACAGGGTAGGGACGGCTCGGCGAGCAGTCCGCAGCACTCTCGGCGAGAGCACCCTACCAAGACGTCAATTCTATTTTTGGACTATTAGTAACAGTTGCCGGAAAAGCCCACACAGGCGGTGGCACCGCTATTGTCTTTCCTCTTCCTATAAAGAAAAATCAAGAAGCTCAGAACTCCGACAACCATGGCAATCACGGGGGGCAGCCATTCTGAAGAAGTGCAACCAACTCCTACGGAATAAGAGACTCCTGCAGGATCAGCAGCAAGCTCAGGATAATGGATCCTTATAAAAAGATATCTTGTAATACTGTATTGGACATCCCCGGAAAAATAAGACAGAACAGCAAATGATATCAAGCAAATGATCAGCAATACCCAAAAAGCCTTCTTTCGAACGAGAAATATTTTATAGGCAGGTCTAACTGGTCACCTGGATGATAGAAGAATCGCTCGAAACCATTAAGTTCATTATAAATGTCTTGCACCTTTTTCTGCCAGTCAGCGACATTCTCGCGACTTCCTTTTTCAAGAATATCTAACTGATCGCTCAACTCAAACAACCTTTTTGCTTGATTATCATCAGATTTCGCATCTAACGACATGACGAGAAGGCAGAGCGATATTCCTGTTATTATCAGAAATAAATCAGCGGAAAAATATTGTCTCACTGCTCCCCCCTGTGGCAAGTCAATACATTATTATAAAAAGAGTTATGCATTATGTAGGATTATCCCTTATCAAGACTCAAAATATCATTTCTTATGCGCTTTTCAATAGAATAGAGAATCCTGCAAGCATAGAGATATTCCAACTTACTAATTGTCCAAGAATAAGGTTTATAGAAGTCTGTTTGTAGCAAATAAGATGTAGCCGCCCCTATGTTAGGGGCGTCTTACACGGCCAACATGGCCGTGACTACAACTTAAACATGCAAAAATAATCACGTCAATGTCAGTTCTATTTTGAGTTTATTAGTAAGCGGACATTCCTGTCAACAAAAACAGACAGGAATGCCTATTTTACTTTTTTGCAGAAAAAGATTCTATCCAACAGCAATACTATCTTTCATACACTTGTTTTTTGTATGCTTTTCGAAAAATCAATTCTCAAGTTTTTGTATAGCAAAAAGTTGAGAATTATTATTTTTCGCGTAGTTCGCGTGTTTCGCGGGCGAAATCTCCCCCTATTTCGGCTGGAATTGCATTACGCCTGGAGGCAGTTTTCCTTTTCCCGGATTGGCGGGATTTTCTGCCTTCGGTTTTTTGTAGAAATCATCAGGAGTGCTCAACATCGCCGCAAGAGAATTTTCCGGAATAAGATATGTCCATTTTGCGAATTTCGCATTTTCAACTTCGACCTCTTTTTTTGCCTTCTCGACGGCCTCCTTGGCCTTCAGCTCCTCCTTGGCCTTATCCTCTTCCTTGGCATTCTCATCCTTTTTCACCGGAGGCTGGGGCTGGAATTCCACTTTGACTTTCACGTACCGGAAAGTATCCTTCTTCGCGCCAATGAGCACCTCGTATTTTTTCCCGCTAAACATTTCGGCCGCGAATATTGACGGCTTGTCGAGGCCTGTTTCCGCCGGGGAAAGAGCCGGGTTGGCGACATCTGCGAACCTTATGGTGTAGAGGCTGTTGGCAATCATGTTCATCTTGTTCTTGTCGAGTTCCTTTCCTTCCGGAATCTTGGACGGGGCAAGCTCGCAATTCGCATCACTTCTTGAAAGCGTCCACTTTCCCTTCTCAACCTGGAAAAGTGATGCCACTTTCATGTCTTTCGCCGAAATGAAATCCCTGTCGAGCCAGCTGCTTGATGGTGCGTCGAGCTCGGCCATGGGGCTTCCAACTATGGCCGCCTGGTTTTTCCCTGTTACAAAGACATATCTTCCATCTGGCCATTCCGAGTCAATGTCCTGCTGGGTTGTCCCTTTTCGCATATGTTGCTTCCCTACAAGGAGAGACGCGATTTTTCCGCCTTTACCTGAGAGCTCAATGAATGTGCCAATACCGTCTCCTGATTTTCCAAGTCCGAGACGATCCAGTTCGCTCTGGTCGGCAATGACATTTTGACTTACCGTCAGCTCTGGAAGCTCCGAAATAAAATTCCTTATCTTGGCAAAATCCGCAGGGTAGTCGTAGGATGATGCAACCTTCCAACTGTCCCCCGCCTTGGAGAGAGAAAACAACGCGTATTGCCCCTTTTTGACGGCGATGGAATCAATGCTGTTCACAGGCAGATCCTTGAAGATTGGAGATCCGATATTCTCCCCCCCGGCAGAGAGTTTCTTGTTGTCCTTGTCCAGGAGGAAAAAGACAAGCCCCAGTACTAGCACGGCCACAATCAACGTGATTAAAAGCTGTTTCGGTTTCATTTTCTGCGGTTACTCCTTACCCTGTTGAATACATATACGCAAAGGCCGAATAGGATAACAAGCACAGGGACAACGGCGATATTCGCAACCTCGTAGCGGAAGATCGTCCTTTCTATGTCCTTCCTGAACTCTTTCCTAAGTTCCTTCAGCTCCTTGTTCTTCTCGGCAACCTTTTTCTTGAAATTCTCGAGTTCCTGTTTCTGCTCGGGAGTCATGATGAACTTCTGGTTCTCGGCCTTTCCCGTCTGCAGCTGGTTGAGCCTCGCCTGGGCGCTCTGCTTCTCCTCCTCGATCTCAAGTATCTTCTTCTCAAATTTCTGCTGCGCCTCGTTCTGTATTTTGACGAGCTCGACAAAGGGTCTTTCCCTTACCTTCCTGCATCTTATCTGAATAAGGTCGTTGTCACCGGCAAGCTGTCCGCAGATGTTCTGGATCAGATTGAGATTGTCATTGAAAGGCTGGACAACTGTGCGTCCAAACACATTCTGTTTTGAAACGCAGAACTCATCCGACAGCATGTCAACATCCGCAAGAAGTACCACCGCAGACTCCTTTGCCGATTCCTTGAGAGACTTCTCGTTTTCAGCGGGAGGCGGTGTTTTGACTTCAGGATTCTTGTCATCTTTCTTAAGAGGTTTGCCATCGGGAAACGCAGTCTTGAACTTCCCTGCCAATTTCAGAATTAATTTCTCGTTTTTGCCGCTTGGAACGAATTCCTTGAGGATTGCAGCCGATGGCGATTGCGCCTTGAACGAGTTTATAAGTTGCGATTTCAGGGAGGATTCCAGAAGTGTCTTTGCCAAAATTCCAGAATCAGGTGTCCCAACAAAAGCACCAGCATAAAGAAGATTGAGATGGGCTATACCTGCCATGGCAGGATCTTCAGAAATGTTCTTAATGTTTATAAAATCCAGAACCGCCGGATATGTACCCGCCTGAGGATCGTTGACGTTTCTGGCGGAATTGTCCATGTCAACAATCACATCGCCCGAGAATGAAATCCCCCAGGCCTTCAATAGTTCCGGAATGGACGAAGAGCCGGGCATCACCTGCTGTCCCATCATCGCCTGTGGGGAATTCCTTTGTTCCGCAAGGCAGAACGGGTCAAGCGCAATTACAAGCCTCCCGCCGGAAAGCAGATACTGGTCTATCGCATAGACAGTTTCCGGCGCCAGTTTCTGTGGATGAATGATGAGAAGTACTTTCACATCATTGTCTATCTGTGTCGTTTTCGTCGGGATCTGATTGACTGTAAAATTCTTTTTAAGTTCCTGAACAAAGATCCAGGGAGGCTTGGGAGCCTGTTTTTTCATGAAGGGCATAGTGTTCCCTCCCGCCACCGGAAGATCTGTCATTATTCCGAGAACCGGCATCTTGCTCTGGGACGACTCATAGATCGCTCTAGTCATATTGTATTCGAGCTGGTTCTGTTCGGAAGGCGTGACATCGGGAACCTTGATCGTCTTGTCAAGACAGCTAACTGCGATTCCAAGATAAAATTTTCTGCCATCCGGCATCATCTCCCCGTTTATCCCGTCCATCGAGGCAGAATATTCGGTTTCGGAATCCGGTTGCGGATCGAATTTGTCGAGGATTATCTTGCCTCTACCGACGCTGACATATTCATCGAGAAGGTCCTCAAGCCTCGCGGTGAATCCCCTGAGCTGGACAGGCATCTGATTTTCACTCCTGCTGCAGTAGAATCGGATGGTGACCGGGCTCTTGAGTTTTTCAAGTATGTTCTTTGTGCCCTGGGACAGGGTATAGAGCTTGTCCTCGGTAAGATCATATCTCGCGTTGACTTTTCTAAGGAGCGCATTGACGGCTACCGCCACCGCAATTATAAGCAGTATCCCGATGGCGGAGTAGATGTATTTTTTTATGAAAGCCTTTATGAAACTCATTTTAAACCTCCTGTCAGATGGCGGTTCTGCGACTTACGAGAGAAATTCCCGTGGCCACAAGAAACACAATTATTACAGATAGAAAATATGCGATGTCCCTCAGATCGAGGAGACCCCTGTTGAGATTGTTGAAGTGCTCGAAAACTCCGGCATAGGCCATCGAGTCAACGAACCAGACCGGGAACCAGCCGCAATTCGTGAAGAAATCCGTGATGGGCGGAAAACTTACAAGAATCATCAGAAGGCAGATTACAAGCGACACGATGAAACTCACCACCTGATTCCTCGTCATCGAGGATGTGAACGATCCGATTGACAGGAAAACGCCGGAAAGGAGAATGCTGGAGACATAACCCGCCACGATCACTCCGAAATCCGGCTCGCCCAGCCGTGCGACTGTTATCACCACCGGAAATGTGAGAAGCAGCGCGAACACCACGACAGACCATGCGGCCAGGAATTTTGCAGTGACGGCTTCCGCAACCGTGACCGGCAAAGTGAAAAGAAGTTCAACTGTGCCGCTCTTGTATTCTTCAGACCAGAGTCTCATGGCCACAGCCGGTATAAGAAGCAGATATAGCCAGGGCTGATATACGAAGAATGTGGTAGACAGATCCACCTCGTTCTTCTGGAACAGATTTCCCAGCTTGAAGGTGAAGAAACCGCTCATGAGAAGATAGATCACAATGAACACATAGGCGAGAGGGCTCGTGAAATAACCGGAAAGTTCCCTGATTGTTATAGTTTTTATAGTGGAAATTCTTGTCTTCATATGTCATTCCCCTGCTTTTTCATATCGTTCAAGGTTATCTTGCGGAACACCTCGTCAAGCTTGCCGGGATCGGGATATATCTCAATTATCCTCCATCCCTTGTTGACCACGTATGATGCGATTTCCGGTGCTATGCCTGCCGGTGAATGCGAGCTGGCAGGGAAGACCCTGGCCGTAATGCTTCCATCGCCTTCCCCTATCTTCAAAACCCTGCCGACGGAGGGAATCTGGCCGACAGAATCCCTTACGCTTTCAAAATCGCAGCCGGCAAGTTTCATGACCACCGTGTTCGATGTCGGTGAAATCTTCTTCAGCTCGTCCGGGGTTCCGTTCGCAATTATTTTCCCTTCGGCAATTATGAGAGCCCTGGTACAGCAGGAGTCAACCTCCTCCAGAATGTGCGTCGAAATTATTATCGCCTTGTCCTTGCTCATCCTGTTGATCATGGCGCGCACCTCGTATTTCTGGTTCGGATCGAGCCCGTCGGTGGGTTCGTCCAGAATGAGCACCGGCGGATCGTGAAGGATGGACTGGGCAAGCACTGTCCGTCTCGTATACCCCTTGGAGAGTGTGTCTATGCTCTGATAGAGAACATGCTCGAGGTGGCAGGTCGAAATTGCGGCGTCTATCGCATCTGAAGCCTTCCTGCCCTTCAAATCTCTTATCGCCGCGACAAACTTCAGGAATCCGAGTACGTGCATGTCCCGATACACCGGGGCATTCTCAGGAAGATATCCTATCATCTTCTTCGCCGCCTCAGGATCCGACTGCATGTTGACTCCATTGATATGGACTTCACCCTGCGATGGCTCGAGATAGCCTGTGACCACTCTCATGGTCGTGGTCTTGCCCGCCCCGTTAGGACCGAGAAATCCTAGTACCTCCCCTCTTTCCACATCGAAAGAGACATCTTTGACTGCCTCTATGTGTCCAAAATTCCTTGATACTTTCTTGACTTTTATCATATGACTTCTCTCCACATGTTAAGAGAATTTTCAATTTTACAATCTGATAGACATGCAATTATACTCTTTGTTCCACATTTTTAAAGGAAAATCTGTATTTTTTGTAGATACGTGCAATGCGTAGTTCAAGCTTTTGTTGGTGGAGCGCCACGCTCCGTCGTGGCCGTAGGCGGACGCGACCCTCCTACGCCAGGAGAGCTACGCAGGGCAGGCAGAGCGCGTCCCTCCATATGCACCAATTCCATTGAATAGTTATGAATTACTAGATAATCTCGGCGGAAGTCTTTCCGCAATGCTTGGAGGGACGGCTTCCACGCCGTCCATTTGCGGTCGGGGTGGAACCCGACCCTCCAGATGTTGAAGCCAAGGCGCCAGCATAATATTTCCTGTGCGGAAAGACTTATGCCTGGCAAATCTAGTAGAGGACGTTCTCGTGATCAGAAGCAAGTAATGCAGGCATTCCTGCCTGCTAATTTCGAAAACGGCAGACAGGAATGTCTGCGCTAGTTGAGCAATGCCCGAACCATTTATCCCTCTTGACTATTTCTGCCAAAAGAATATATTCGAACGTTACGGCGCAGGAGGACAGGAGGAGACGGCTTCGGCCTGTCCAGCGTGATTCGAAAAAAGTAGGTCTGGTTTCGATGAAACCAGACATGCACGGTCTCGGCGAGACCGGGACTACTATAAACAACAACATTCTGTTTTATTCGCCATAAAGGATTAGACTCCACATGAAAATAATAATCGCTCCGAACGCATTCAAAGGATGTCTTTCCTCCACAGATGCGGCAGTTGCAATGGAGAAAGGCATCAAAAAGTGCCTTCCGGATTCAGAAACCGTCAAAATTCCGATCTCGGACGGTGGCGACGGCCTTTCCGAAGTCGTCAACGGCCTCTTCAATACGGAACTTGTCATGGAAAAGGTCAACGATCCTCTTGGCAGAAAGATTGAAGCGGCCTACTCAATCATAAAAGAAATGAACACTGCCGTGATCGAAATGGCTCTCGCATCTGGCCTCGCACTGCTCCGCAAAGACGAGAGAGATCCTATGGCCGCTTCAACTTACGGAACAGGAGAACTCATCGCTTCGGCCGTGAAACGAGGCGCAAAAAAAATCATTCTTGGAATCGGTGGGAGCGCAACCTGCGATGGAGCAACCGGCGCAGCCTCCGCCGCAGGATGGAGCTTCCTCGACAAAAATGGGGGGGGGATAGTTCCCTGCGGAACTTCTCTCACCAGAATACGTAAAATCTCCTTTGATGAAAAATGCAAAGAGATCAGGAATATTCTGATAACAGTCGTCTGCGATGTGGAGAACAACCTTCTGGGGGAAAAAGGTGCGGCCCGCGTTTTCGCCCCGCAAAAAGGTGCAAGCCCCGAAGAAGTGGAAATCCTCGAGGAAGGCCTTGCGAATCTCGCAGAGGTAATCCACCGCGATCTCGGAATCAACGTCTGCGAAATTCGCGGAGGAGGCGCCGCCGGCGGGATGGGTGCCGGAATGAAGGCGTTCTTCAATGCCGAACTCAGGCGCGGAACAGAAGTGATTTTCTCCCTCATAGGCCTCGAGGAAAAACTCGCGGACGCTGATCTGGTACTGACCGGAGAAGGAAGAATAGATGAGCAGACCATCTTCGGCAAGGCACCAGCCGAAGTTGCGAAACTCGCAAAAAAAATGTCAATCCCCTGCATTGCAATATGCGGTTCGATTTCAGGAAACATGACCCCACTCCATTCCGCCGGAATGAGTTCTGTCCATTCGATCTGCAAAGGATCCATAACACTCGACGAGGCGATGAGGAACGCCGCCCCCCTGCTCTCCTCTGAAACAGAAAGGGTCATAAGAAAGTTCCTGTCTGGAAGCCTATAGGAAAAATACTTAGCTCGCAAATACTCAGGAAAGCAAAGGGACACCAGGGACAAGAGGGACAATCAAAAATCCACGCCAGCGGACGTGGCCTTGCTCTGAGCCAGCCATCCACCGTCGTTCGCAAAACGAACGATGGAGGACACGTAGGGCGGCGATAATGGAGGGTCGAGTTTCATGCCACGCCGTCTTGTCCCTCGTAGCTCGCAGAGCGAAGTGGGAAGTTTCCTTGCGAAGGCGGGTACTCGACCACAGGCAGAATTTCATTCTGACGCATTATTCTGGCGGAATCTAATTCCGCCACGGTCGAATAGAATTCGACCCTCCATCGAAAATAAACCTTCAGACAAACCCTGAAGGACTCTGACCCAGCCCATCCGCCTCCGTTCCTACGGCGGGACCTGTCTTCGTCTAGTCAGACTACGACAAGGCACGCAGGGAGGACGGGGATTTCTGAGTTTCAATATAAAATGTATATTTTTTGTTATTTTCACTTGTAATTTACCCCCCCCCCTAAATTACCACAATTGACAAATCCGGCAAATGTCGGCAATTGAAAATTCTGGAGGGGGTTTCTGAAGAGGGCAAAAAATATTTTATTGGTAATTTTCCTGCTTTGTTTTTCTTTCTTTTCCGTTTTTGGAGAGGAAGATAAAAAAGACAAAACAGAGAAGGCCATAAATGATTTCATGGTCAGAATCGAGACAGGGCCTCTCGATCCTGTGCAAGTCAAGGACATCAAAAAGCTTGCAAAATCCAAGGACGCAAAAGTTTCAGCCAGGGCAACTGCGCTTTTCGCAAAATATCTCTGTGAATGCGAGAACAAGCCTGATAAAGCACTTGCTAAAATTGCCCCATTTGTCCTGTCTCCCGAAAAATCTGCGGAATTCGCAAAAGAAGACAAGCCAGGAACGGTAAAAATATTTCCTCCTGTTTCCGATTGGCAATTGAAAAATCCGGAATGCTGTGTCGCCGCCGCTGGAATTCTTGCATACCAGAAAAAATATCCCGAGGCTCTCGCCGGGCTGAATTTTGTCGGGGAGAAACTTGACGGCATCCCGCGAGCACTTGCCGCCGAGGGCGTCGGGGACATCCTTTACGATATGAAGCAATTCCAAGGTTCGGCTGATGCTTTCATTCTTGGGGTCAAAGTCTTGGAATTCTTCAAGAAAAGTTCCGAATACCTCAACTATCCCGACAAGTCCGTTGCCATTATTTATCAAAGGATGCAGGGAAAGCTGTCGAACACCAATCGTGCTCTTGACTGCGAAAAATACGGCCCCGAGTTCGTGGCATACAGGGAGGCGAGGAAAATGGAATTCTCCGGCGATTTCCTACGAGCAACAGTTTATTACGGAAAAATTATAAAGGATTTCCCTGACACCGTTTATTCGGAGGCGGCCAAACTCTATCGTCCCAAATGCCTCTTCCGGCTGTCTGACAAATCCGAATCCGAAAAGGCGAAAAATGAAATAATAGAACTCGAGGTGCAAATTCAGAATGACCGAGCAATGCTCAGGAAGGACTCGGAGAAAATGTCACGCCGCATAGTGGAGGCATTCGAAAAACTCATCCATGAAGATGACATCCTTCTCCCCGAGATGAAAAATATCCCAACCGGCGAAAAGGCCGCTGAAGAATCAGTGTCCAACCTTGAGCACTTCATTTCCGAAAACGAGTTCGGACTCTACCGAGGCGAAGCGATCATTGAACTTGGTGAATATTACCTCGAAAAGAAAATTGATCCTGAAACCGCCTTCATCTATTTCACACGCGCAAAAACTTGGCTGGAAAAAGTCGAGTCAGTAAAAACTGATATTTCTTCTTGGCGCGTCCCACAGAAAGCCGCAGGAGTAAGCGCGCCACCACCCGGCGACAAAACATTGGCAGGGTGGAACTTATACATGATCAAGACACCAATAAAGCCAGAGCAGATAATAAACAGAGCCACGACACCTTGGTATCTCGACTCACTTCGCGCAAGAGCAGACAAGACATTGAGCTTCCTCCATTACATGAAAGGGGAGAAGGATGCCGCCCTCGCCCTCGCAGAATCTGTCCTGAAATACGAGCCCATCGAGAGGCAGTTCAATGCAAATAACGAACCGAACACATACAAGCGTATGGTTTTCTGCTACAACCGCGGATGGCTGTATGCAAAACCGGAGGAACTCGATCTCTTCAAGGGAAAATTGAGAACGGCAGTCCTCCTCGGTGAATTTTATTACATCCAGGAGGAATGGGAAAAATGTGTCCACCATCGACAGGATATCCTTGACGGCAAATACGGCAAACTGAATAAGGAGCAGACCGCAGATATGATTTACAGGGTGGCGGATGCCATCGTGTGGTTCGAGAACAAGGATGACACGGCCATAAAAATGCTTCAGCCTTTTCTCGACGGCGAATACAAGGGAACATTTATTAGGCCGGAGGCTCTGATTGGCCTCGGAACTCTTGTTGGCAAACAGCTCAGAGACAAAGCTGGAGTGGAGAAAGCTATCAAGTGCTACAGTGATGCGTTAAAGGAGATAAAGGACGACAAGTGCGAGCTCTCTGAACGGGCGAAATACTATATGTCAACAGAATACCATTGTGGCCTCGGCAATATTCATCAAATAGAAGGTTCTCATGAGAAAGCACTTGAACTATGCAAGTCAATTTTGAAGAACCCCTACACCATTTACAAGGATGTCTGTCTCAAACAGATTAATGATATTGAAAAAATAATCAAATATAACAAAGAGGAGAAATGAATTATGAAGAGAATGAAAATCGTTGCTGTGATCTCTGCGCTCTGCTCGCTAATGTGGATGTCCGCTGTTTTTGCGGGAGACACGGTCAGTCTTACTGTTTCCACAACAAATGCATCCATTGTTGGAGAGTGGGACAATCTTTCTGGACAAGGTGTGGCTTTGAGATACATTAAGGTAAATGCAAGTGGTGTCAAACTGGGTTCTGATGGAAGTGTCGGCTTAAACATGGGTAATAATCTTGTAGTTATAGAAAAGAACGACAGTTCAGATTGTAATGCCAGATGTACACTGAATCCGAACTCTCCACAGCACAAGGTTCAAATCACTGGGACATACTCGACAGACGGAAGCGGCTCGGGCGACGGCACTAAACCAACATGGGACGC
>CAIQLG010000205.1 GCA_903872565.1 uncultured Lentisphaerota bacterium
CAAGCACAATGAAGGTTAGGCCTCTAGTTTTTCAAGGGAAATGTTTTGATTTTCTTGCTTTCTGGAATGATGGAGAGTAGAGTTTAGCTGGTGCTGAGAAAGTGAAGAGTTGGTGAAGGAAAAGAGGAATTGGGAATGATGTGCATGAAAATAAGATGGTTACTCTTAGTGATTATGTGTGGCGTTGTTGCTGGATGCACTTCAACAAATGATTTGGCAATTGAAGAGGCTATTCAAATATTGGATGTAGTTCAAGCGGATCAAATCTTTGTACAAAAAGGTAACCTGCCTCTACGTAATGCCTATATTGTTGTAAAAGACAAAAGAAATGCATATGTGACAATAAACATGAAAATTGACAAAAATAAAGAGGAAGCCTGCACATATTATCTGGCAAAAGATATAAACGATATGTGGCAGGTAGATTCCGTGGGGTGGACATCTAACATCCAAACAACTCCTTCTGCTGACACGTTTTTACCGGAATCAAAAAAAGAGAATAAAAAGGGACAATAATCCAAAATAATCCCAGGCACCTTGCACAGGCCAGCCACCATCTAAGCACCATGAAGGTTAGGTCTCTGGTTTTTCAAGGGAAATGCTGTTAAAGTCTTGCTTTTGGAAATGTTGGGGTATTTTTTACCTAGCTCTAACTCTTTTGTTTTTTGTTTCACAGAGAGGAACATGCACAGCTGACGATAAAATAAAATGCAGGTGATATTATGAAAAAAATAATACTACATATCCTACTATTAGTTTTTATAATGCCATTGTCTGCAAATGATGTTGTTGCAAAATTGTATCCTAGCAATATAAGCGCTATTTTAAAATTATTCCGAGATAATAGAATTTCTAATATCCCTGATTCTCTGGATAGAGGAGTTCTGCTGAGAAGTGCCTGGGGTTTCCGTAGAAAAGGAAATAATGGAGTCAAACCTTAATCTACACTTTAATGTTATCACTCAAATTCCGTCTTGTATCTTTTTCAGGACAGCTTTAAATGAAAGAAATTAAAAACCTTGCTGGCAAAAAGCTTGCCGTGGTAACAGTCGGATGCAGGCTCAACCAGGCCGACACCGGGCTCATCACTTCTAGACTTGAGAGCGCCGGATGCGTGATGATTGACCCCAAAACTTGCCCCCCTGACATCATAATCGTAAATTCCTGCACAGTAACATCTTCCGCCTCCCAAAGAAGCTATCAGACAGCCAGATCTCTCAGGGACAAATTTCCGGAATCCATGATCGTCGCAACTGGCTGCTCATGCGTGATGGAAAAGGAGAAATGGGAATCCGAGGCCGCTGTCGATCTGGTGATAGGAAATTCCGGAAAACCTGACATAGCTGAACTTGTCCTCGCTGTTCTGGCCGGTAAAAAATGTTCCATGCCTGAAAAGGCACCCTCCCCTCTCTTCGAAGAAAGGACGAATGCGTCATTCCCACTCAGAAGCAGGGCGTTCTTGAAAATCCAGGACGGCTGCGATGCAAGATGTTCCTACTGCATCGTTCCCGACACGAGAGGCCCTGAACGATCTAGAAAAAAAGACGAAGTCCTCCGCGAATTCAGCCATTTCATTGAAAAGGGATTCAAGGAAATCGTCATCACCGGCGTAAACATCTGCGCGTATCGCGACGGCAAATGCACACCGTCTGACATCCTTGCGGAACTTTGCGGACTGCCCGGAGAATTTCGGATAAGACTCGGATCTATGGAGCCGCACCCGGAGACGTGGAAACTTCTCGACATAATGAAGTCGAACAGCAGGATTTGCAGATTTCTCCATTTGCCGATCCAACATGGAAGCGACAAGATTCTTCAAGCGATGAACAGAAAATATCCGGCGGCTGAATTTGCGAAATTCGCAAGGACCGCGGCAGAAGAAATTCCAGGGATACACATCGGGACAGACATTATAGCCGGCTTTCCCGGCGAAACGGAAGAACTATTCCTGGAGTCATGCCAACTGCTTGAATCGCTTCCACTTGCAAATCTCCACATATTCAGATTCTCCCCCAGAAAAGGGACACCTGCCGCGAATTTCGCAGATAAAGTTCCGCAGAAGATCTCAAAAAGACGGGCGGAAATCCTGGCGGAAGTGGAGTGCAGGCTCGCAGAAAAATTCGTTGCCTCGCAGATCGGAAAAGTTCTTCCTGTGCTGATAGAAAAGACTGGAGCCACAGGAAAGACAGGCGCTGTCTCTTCAGGCTGGAGCGACAACTACATAAAGGTCTTCGTGAATTCTCCCGGGATCAAGAGAAGGTCGCTTGTCAATGTCCTGGCCACTGATCGCGCGGAACGTTTTTCTCTTGTCGGTGTCATCGGTAGGGACTAATACCAAGTTGCAATCAAAAGACAAGGCGATAGGTGCCGTGAAAGCTACTGTAGCCGCCCCCATGTTGGGGGCGAACACGGCCAACATCCTACTATGCCAAGGCTTCGTAGGACAGGTGGCCGTGGCTACAAAAATCCACACATATTACTACTAGTCCACTGATTGCAAATTAGTATAAATATTCAGACGAGACAGAATCCGTGGATTCTTGAATATTATTTCACCTTGTCCTGCAACTGTTTCTCGAAGTTTGCTATTCCATCGGAGGTGAGATCAAAAGACTTTCCGGTGAGTTCCTCGAGAGCATAGCCAACATCCACCTGGATAGTTGAGAAACTGCCGTCCAGGATGGCTGATTTGAGCATCTCGTCTGCAATAGGATTTGCCTGTACGATAAAATCAGCCTATGCGCTTTTTATAGACAGCAATGCCCAGACTCAGTGTGATCAACGCATACCCCGCCAAAATCAGGACTGGCATCAGTAGGCTGAAAATTGATGTGCCTTTAATCATTATTTCCCTTAGTGCGATATTGGAATACAACATCGGGCTCAAATAGGCAAAGTATTGCATGAAGCGCGGCATCACTTCAATCGGCGAAAATGTCTGCGAGAGCAAAACTGACGGAATAACAACCAGAGGCATTAGCATTGAAGCCTGTCGCATAGTTTTAACTACTGTCGAGATTAAGAGCCCCAGTCCGGTGCAAGCCGCGATCAATAGGAAAAGAACGATAATAACACTTAAAATGCTTCCGGCAATCTTAACATCAAACAGGAATATTGCCAAGGCCAGCGTGTATAGTATCTCAATCATGCCTATCATTAAAAAAATGATAAATTTGCCGCCAAAAAATTCAATTTTACCCAGCGGGGTAATAGCCACACGGAATAAAGTTTTCGCATTCCGCTCATCCACAATATTTATCGTAGTAACAACTATGCCGAGATGGAACAGCAATAGGGAAAGGATAGCCGGGGTCAAGTATGCGAAATAGGAAATTTGACCGAACTCATACCTCCTATCTATGTCATAGGCCATGGCCAGAAATTCTTTTTTCATCGTCTTCAGATCCAGCCTGATATTTTTAATCCTATTTTGAATTTCCTCTACCTGGCGATAAATTCTTTCCCGATCTGGAGCATCGTCTTGAATCTGACGTTTAATCCTTTTAGAATCTGCATCCGCCCTGGCGGCCATTGCCCCAATAGCTTCAATTTCTTTTTGTTTGCCATCACGCTCTTTTTCCAAATCACCGATTATTAAAAGAATCACATTATGGAGTGAATTCTTCAGGACATCGCCGGAGGCGCCTTTCAGAATATTGTAAATTGCATAATCAGAGCTATCCAAGTATAGCTCCACTTTTCCCTGGACGCCGTTGTCCAAGTCTTCACCAAAATTTTTCGGGATATGAAAAACAGCCCTGACTTCGCTCTTCCTTAATTTCCCACGGGCTTCTTCAAGATCTCCCTGAAATTGAATAGGGGCGAAATATTCCGACTTCTCGATTGCCTGGTTCAACTCCCCGGAATATCTGGAATTATCCTCATCGATTATGACAGTTTTCAATTCCTTGACATCAGCCTGAAAAGTATAACCGAAAATGGTCATAATCATCAATGGTCCGACAAACATGGTGAGAACAGCGCCTTTATCGCAAATAAACGACAAGAATTCCTTCTTGATCACCCGCTTAATTCTTGTTTTTATTTTCCATGATCCCTTCATAGACATCTTTTAGTTTAGGTTTTCTCATTTCAATGTTCAAAATATTATCCTTGACAGTTTCTAAAATTTTCATGAAATCAAATATTTTATCCTTGTCCTGTAATTTAATCTCCATCGTATTTCCGGAAAACCTGGCTTTCCCCAGGGACGAAAATAAGGCCGTTTTCCCCTCGTCGAGCTTTTTCATATTATAAAAGATGACAATCATCTTCTCCTCTACTCCTGCGCCAGACTCCGTGGCAATATTTTTAGGGGATCCGTAAAATATTTTTTTCCCATGGTCAAGAATCATCACCTTGTCGCAAATTTCTTCCGCGTCCTTCAACGAATGCGTCGCCAAGATCGTTGTCAAATTGTCCAGTGAGCGAAGATAGTCAATAATTAACTGATGCGTTTGGATATCAATGCCAGCCAGGGGTTCGTCCAGAAATAAAACTTTTGGCTTGGGAATCAGGGCGGCGGCGAAAGAGGTGCGGCGCTGATAACCGCCGGAAATTTCGGACACGCGCCGATCTTTCAATTTAGTCAGTTTAAAGACTTCGCACATTTCACTGATTCTTTTCCTCAGCATAACGTCATCATCGAAATAAAGACCTCCGAAAAACTCCAGATTCTCATAGACGGATAATTCTTCGTATAGAGAAATTGTCTGAGGCACCAGAGATATTTTTTCCCGCACCGCCTGAATATCATGCACCACATCCAGCCCAAAAAGTCTAGCTTCGCCGGAAGTCGGCAATAATAAGCCTGTTAAAATATTGATTGTTGTAGTCTTGCCGGCTCCATTACTCCCCAAAAAACCCAAGATCTCCCCTTCCTCCACGCTAAAACTAAGCTCGTCAACAGCAGTGATGGTTTTAAATTTCTTGGTCAAATTGTTTACTTCAATGCAAGCCATATCATTGCCCTCCCACGGCGAACGGGATAGTGATAGGAATGTTGATTTCTATGGATTTTCACGACTTCCTATGATAATCCGACAGGATTAAAAAATCAAGTGAATTCTCATATAGTTTTTAAAAAGTGAACTTACTTTTCCCTAGAGGGATATTTGCTTGCAAATCCATTTGGAAAGGTTAATTTGATGCATGGTTTGGTGAACTATCAAGAGAAAAATCAAGAACATATGAAGCAACCAATTGCAATCACAGGAATTGGCTGCCGGTTTCCCGGTGGCGGAGTGGATACGGAATCTTTCTGGCAGATACTCTGCCAGGGGAAAGATGCCGTCACCGAGATCCCTGCAAACCGCTGGCCGATAAGTCTTTTCTTTGATCCGGAGCGGGGCCGCACCGAAAAGACTTACTCCAAGTGGGGGGCATTCCTGCCAGAGATCGATCAGTTTGATGCCGGGTTCTTCGGGATTTCCAGTGCGGAAGCCGATGTCATGGATCCCCAGCAGCGGCTGATGCTGGAAACCGCCTGGGAAGCCATGGAAGACGGCGGCCATGTTCCCAATCTGCATGGCGAACGGACGGGAGTGTTCATCGGTGTCAGCACCCGTGATTACGAACAAATCATACAAAACTCCTATTCGGAGCTGGGCGAAGTTAGTCCATTCATGGCGACCGGACTCGCCTCCAGCATTATTGCGAACCGATTGTCCTACTGTTTCAATTTCACAGGCCCCAGCTTCATCGTGGACACAGCCTGTTCATCATCGCTGCTAGCGGTGCATCTTGCCTGCCAGAGCCTGTGGGAACGAGAATGCGAGGTCGCGATCGCAGGAGGCGTAAATTGCCTGATCGGCCCCAGCAACTATCTTGTGTTTTCGAGCATGGGACTGCTTTCACCGGACGGTCGCTGCCGCAGTTTTGATTCGCGTGCAAACGGTTTTGTGCGCGGCGAGGGCGCCGGAGCTTTGCTGCTACAACCGCTCGATGCCGCACTCGCCCGCGGGTCCCGCATCTACTCGGTTATACTGGGCACAGGGACGAATCAGGATGGCCATACGAAGGGAATGGCGTTTCCAAACCGCAGTTCACAGGTGGCACTTCTCCGTGAGGTCAGCCGGCAGGCCGGTGTATCGCCGCATGACATTGCATATGTGGAAGCCCACGGAACGGGGACAGCAGCCGGTGATCCCGTCGAAGCATCCGCGCTCGGAGAGGTCTTCGGCGCCGGACGAGATCCTGGCCGCGAACTCCTGATCGGTTCAGTCAAATCTAACATTGGTCATTTGGAATCTGGAGCTGGGATTGCCGGCATCATCAAATGTGCCCTATGCCTGAAATACGGATCTGCACCCCCCAGCCTGCACTTCGAAAAGCCAAATTCTGCAATCGATTTTGACCGTTGGAGGTTGAAAGTGCCAACCCGGATGGAACCTTTTCCACGGCCCTCAGACATGTCCGATGCCACTTGGCACGCCGGAGTCAATTCGTTCGGGTTCGGAGGCAGCAATGCGTTCGTCCTGTTGAGAAGTCAGCCACAGCCGGATCCCAAGCCTGTGGCAACCTCGCCTTCCTCGCCCCATGGCTCGCCGCCTACATATCTCTTGCCTATCTCTGCCCGCGATCCTGATGCGCTGCGTTCTGCCGCCAAAAGCTTCGCGGAGTTCCTGGACAAAGCTCCCTATGGAGATCAGCAGCACAACTTGTCCGACATCGTTCACGCCGCAGCCAGGCAACGTACGCACCACAACTACCGCATGACTGCCACGGGACGTTCGATATCAGAATTTCGCGAACAACTGCTGGCGTTCGCCAGCGGTGAGCAGCCAGCCGGCATCGCTTCTGGTAAAACCAGTGAACGCCAAGGTCCCGTGTTCGTGTTCAGCGGTCAGGGCGCCCAATGGCATGCCATGGGACGCCAGCTCTATGAACAGGAGCCAGTCTTCCGACAGATGCTGGAACGATGCCATGAAGCCCTGCTCCAATGTGGAGGCTGGTCGTTTATGGCGGAGTTCCTGTCCGATGAAAACCGCTCCCGCATGATGGAACCAGCCATTGCACAGCCAGCGATATTCGCACTCCAGGTGGCACTCGTAGAGCAGTGGGCACACTGGGGAGTCCGTCCCGCCATTGTCGTAGGACACAGCGTCGGTGAGATCGCCGCAGCATATTGCGCAGGAGTCTATACTCTGGATGAGGCTATGCGTGTCATCTATCACCGCGGCGATACGATGTCGAAGGCCACCGGGAATTGCGGGATGCTGGCGGCGGCACTAAATGCAGATCAGGCTTGTCAGACCGTAGCGCCGTTCCACGGCGATGTCTGCATCGGCGCAATCAACAGCCCCTCGTCCGTCACACTGTCCGGTGATCTGGAAGCCTTGTCACGTATCGCACAACAATTGACTGAGCAGGGAGTCTGGAATCGTTTTGTGCCGGTCAACTATGCCTTCCACAGCCGCCAGATGGATCCAGTCCAGACACCGTTGTTGGATGCCTTGCGCGGATTGGCTCCCAGGAACTCCCAGATCCCCATGTACTCGACCGTCACTGGGCAACTGATCGAGGGCACAGAACTCGATGCCAGCTACTGGTGGAGAAATGTCCGGGAGAAGGTTTGCTTTGGTCCAGTCATCGAGGCGATCGCCCGCAAGGGTTACACTACATTTATGGAAGTCGCCGCGCATCCGGTGCTCTCGACTTCGATAAAACAGAGCTTGCAGAGAGTGTTTGCCGATGACGAGGCGGTAGTTCTACCCTCACTGCGCAAACAGGAGGAGGACATTGCGGTCATGCTTCAGTCCATCGGCAAACTGCATTGCCTTGGTTATGAGGTTGCCTGGGGCAATCTAGTTCCAGAGCCTTCCGGTCATTTTGTCAGCCTGCCCCATTATCCATGGAACCATCGTCGGCACTGGAATGAGTCCGCCGAATGGACTAGAACGAAGAATTCCAAGTTGCGTCATCCACTTCTGATGCGGCGTCTCAATTTATCTGTGCCGACGTGGTACTGTCTTGTCAATTCCAGACTGCTGCCATATGTCAGCGACCATGCAATCCAGGGGCGTCCGCTGTTTCCAGCAGCCGGGTATATCGAGATGGCATTGGCCGTGGCCGCTGAAATGTTTCCCGATCAGCCCTCCGGTCTTCTGGACATCGAACTGGAACGCGCTCTCTTTCTGCCGGAAGTAAGAAAGGGGGTTGATGTGCATATTCAGATGGATACTGCTGATCGTCAGTTCTCGATCCTGAGCAGTACCGGAGCAGATATCTGGACACGCAATGCCCGTGGCATCATTCAACTGCGAAAGTCGCTGGATGCTCCGGCCATTGAAGATCTGGAAGAGATTCGGCTGCGCTGTCACGAGGAATTGTCCGCCTCGCAGTTCTATGCTAAAACTCAGAAATCGAGTTTACATTATGGTCCCATGTTTCGTGGGGTGCGCCGGGTCTGGCGACAAGATGGAGAGGTTCTGGCTCAGATCGAACAGAATGAGTCATTGGCGAAGGACACCACGAAGTACCATCTGCATCCGGCCTTGCTGGATGCCTGCCTTCAGCCAGCCTTCGTAGTAATGCGAGAAGACGATCCTCAGGCACCCGTCGGGATGCTTCTTCCACACACAGTGGATCGTCTGCAGATGCTGGCTCCGCTCCCGAATCGTTTCTGGGCGCACGTTCGACTGGTCAGGCAGGGCACTTCGGCTCTGGTCGTTGACATCCAGGCAATCGCAGATGATGGGCGGGTACTTGTCGTCATTGAGGGATTGAAGTACCGTCCGGTTGAGGGATTATTCGATGAATATGTCATAAACTGGTTTTATTCTCACGAATGGATACTCAAGCCGTTGCCCGATGCCAGCCAGCAAGAGGAGGCACCCAGCCCGCTGGCAGCCTGCCTGCCTCCATGGAAAGACCTGCTTCAAACACTCCACTCGCGGGCCAAATCGCTCCGGAAAAGGATGCTCCTCCCTCATCTGCAGCAGGATAGCCGACCGGACCTCGATCAAATTTGGGGCAGTTACATCATTGAGGCACTCCAATGTATCGGATGGTTTCCCAGCAGCGGCGAAGAGTTTTCAACGGCTGCATTGATGGAACATCTGGGAATTCCAGCGGAGTGCCAGGGGTTGCTGCAACGTTGCCTTGCCACGCTTGCCGAACAGAAGTTGCTACTCGCGGATAACGATGGTCGCACTTGGCAAGTGCCTGCCGCACTGGATCTTCCGCAGGCAACTATACTGCGGTGGCGTACCATCGTCGAGCGATACCCGTCACTGCTATGCGAGTTGATGCTCCTCAAACACTGCGGTGAAATTCTGCCCCGCGCCATTGTCGGAGAATACGATGGACATGTAATATTAAACAATGACGAGATATCCCATCTGCTTGATCAGGCCTTCACCAGTGCGCCTACCTGGGTACCTTCCCACCTGATCATTCGCCAGGCTGTGGCCGAAGTCGTTGCCCGTCTGCCGGAAGGACGGCGCCTCCGAATCCTTGAACTGGGGGCGGGTGGAAGCGGACTGTCATCTCATATTGTGGCCGAGTTGTCACCGTCTAGTGCTGATTATGTGTTCACCGATCCCTCCGGCCATCTATCGTCGTGGACAGAGGACCGGA
This sequence comes from uncultured Lentisphaerota bacterium, assembly GCA_903872565.1. GTDB lineage: Bacteria > Verrucomicrobiota > Lentisphaeria > Victivallales > GWF2-50-93 > CAIQLG01. The sequence goes on from CAIQLG010000205.1 coordinate 9,580, forward strand.
TCCGGCAGTATGGATTCGGTGACTGCCGGGTATTAGATCTGTCAACTGATCCGGAACTGCAGGGTTTCAAGTCGGGCCAGTTTGATCTGATAATCGGCCAGGATCCGTTTCCACCAAGTAGCGACCGTCTGCCACAGATTCAGAATGCCACGAAACTCCTGACTCCGGGCGGGTTGTTGATCTTCTCGGAATGGGACGCCCTATCCCGGATGGGTGAGATACAAAACATCCTCCTTCACAGTTCGTCTAGGATGGATGATGGAGCTGGGCTGAAACCTCAGCCTCCCACCACCCGACATGGCTGGTTGTGCCTTCTCAGGGAAGCTGGATTGCAGCAACCTTCCGTCATCGCAGACATTGATGATCAGAAGGAAATCGGACGCTCGACATATCTTGCTCAACGAACTACCTCTGCGAACGAAATATGTAAACCGGTCGCCAAGGACGTGCCGGCACCCCCATGCTGTTGCTCCTGGCTTATCCTGAGTGACAGCAAAGGTGTCGGTCAGCGCCTGGCGGACGCACTCTTGGCCAAGGGACACACGGTCCGACTGGAACAAGCGGAGGCGGGACTGGAAAACATTGCAACCCTGCTCGACACTGGAGTGCAGGGTATCATCCACTTATGTAGCCTTGACATGCCAGACGGCGAGGATCTGTCGCTGGAAGATCTGCGAACTTCGCAACGGCTAGGTTGCCATTCCGTTCTACGTCTGGCACAGGTGATCGGCCAGCGTTCCGGAGCAGCGAAGCCCCCCCGCCTGTGGCTGATCACTCGCGGAGCACAACCGGCCGGCAATGGAATTTTACCGCTATCAATGGCACAGACTCCGCTAATCGGGCTGGGACAAGTTCTGGCCAACGAATATCCCGATTTGCGATGCCGGATGGTAGATTTGAGCCTAGTTTCAAATGTTGATGACAATATCCGTGGTCTGCTCGGAGAGCTTATGAACGATGACCGCGATGATCAAGTGGCTCTGCGCGGTGAGGCGCGGTATGTCCAACGTGTCGATAGAATGTCAATTCTCGATTCGCCAGAGCCAGGCGACAGAGGATTGTCGCGTGAATTCCCCTGCCAGCTACGGATAGGGCGGCCTGGCATGCTCGATCATCTGCGGTTGCGGCCCATTGAACGCCGGGCGCCGGAACCGGACGAGATCGAAGTCGAAGTCTGTGCGGCGGCACTCAACTTCCGTGACGTGATGAAGGCAATGGGCATTTATCCCGGCGATGCTCCCGATGCCAATTTTCTGGGAGATGAGTTCTCGGGAATCATCACACGCATTGGCGACACCGTATCTGACCGGCGAGTCGGGGATCAAGTGTTCGGAGTCTGCCTGGGCGCAATGGCCACACACGTCACGGTACATGCCAGTGTCTGTCTGCCACTGCCACCAGAAACAAGTTTTGAGGAAGCTACAACAATACCTGTTGCATATCTCACTGCATACCATGCACTGCACCAGTTGGGGCAGGCGAAAGCAGGCGAGCGGATACTGATCCATTCCGCGGCTGGGGGAGTCGGGCTGGCGGCGGTGAGGCTGGCATTGAGTGCCGGGTTGGAAGTTTTTGGAACTGCTAGCTCGCCAATGAAGCGGCAACTGCTACGCAGCTTGGGGGTTCGCCACGTCTCCAATTCACGGACACTGGATTTCGCCGACGATGTGATGGCACTGACAAATGGCGAAGGGATTGACATTGTTCTCAATTCGCTGACTGGCGAAGCCATTCCACGCAGTCTGGAAACTCTGCGAATCAATGGGCGCTTCCTGGAGATCGGCAAACGTGACATCTATGCAGGAACGGCACTCAATCTGAAACCGTTCCGCAACAGTCTGTCCTACTTTGCAATTGATATGGCACGTACTCTTGAGCCGCCACATGTGGGTACTCTGCTAAATAAACTCCTAGCCATGCTCCGCAACGGAACTGTGAGGCCACTGCCCTACCATCCGTTCCCCCTTGGAGAAGCTTCCCGCGCATTTCGCCACATGGCACAGGGAAAACATATAGGCAAGATCGTCCTCACGGTTGATCAGACTCCGCTTTCCCGGAAGATGGCATCCAACGCATCGCGAGGCCAATTCCGTGATGATGTCACGTATCTGATCACGGGCGGCCTGAGGGGTCTGGGTCTGTCACTGGCCGAGCATCTCGCGAGTCGTGGCGCCAGGCATCTGGCACTCACGAGTCATAGCGGCCCGGTCTCGGAAGAGTCGCAGGCCGGACTTGCAAAGCTTCAGTGCATGGGAGTAAATGTACTGGCACGGAAGTCTGACATTTCCAGCGAGTCGGAGCTCGCCACATTGCTGGCCGAAATCGATTGCACGATGCCGCCACTCGGAGGCGTGATTCACGCGGCAACGGTCTATGCCGATGGCCTTGTGCAAGATATGACCCCGGCGACTTTCGAGCCTCCGATGGAACCCAAGGCCTATGGAGCGTGGAACCTCCACCGTCAGACTCTGAAACGAAAACTCGACATGTTTGTCATGATCTCGTCTATCAGCGCAGTGATAGGAAACGTTGGGCAGGCAAACTATGCGGCGGCAAATTCGTTTCTAGATGCACTGGCGCATCACCGGCATCGGAGCGGCCTGCCCGCTCTGTCGATCCAGCTGGACCGCATTCGTGATGTAGGACACGTGGCCCGCAGTAAAGAATTGACAGACTACTTCTTTCGGCTGCAATGGTGGGGCATCAGCTCGGAACATGCGCTGGAAGGACTTGACCGTTTGCTGACCAACAAGGCCACGGTCGCCCTTGTCAGTTCATTAAAGTGGATAAAGAGTGTTTCTGGACTGGGGCCGTTACTTAAGTCGCCACGGTTCGAATTGCTGGTCCGCGATGACAACTCGGATTCCGCTGAAGGTCGTTCAATTAGTGTTCGCCACCGTCTCGATGCGGCGTCACCGGAGGAGAAACACAAAATAGTGACAGAGTTTTTGCTCAGTGAAATTGCCAATGTCCTGCGGATCCCGGTTCGAAAGCTTCCAATGAATCGTCCGCTGAAAGAGATTGGCATGGACTCGCTGATGGCGATGGAGCTGATGATTCGAGTCGAATCGAAACTAGGCATGTCACTGCCACCCCAGAATTTTTCGGTCAACTTGACAGTTTCTACGCTTGCCGATGCGACATTGTCTTTGCTAGGCATCGAAACCTCCGTCCAGGGCGATGGCTCAACGCAAGGAGTGAGTCAGTAATGTCCAATCCATCTACTATCAATATGGATGCGGTCCGTGCCTTGCTCGGGTTCCGGCATCCCGTTCCGATCTCTCAGGCCGAGATGATCCGCAATCTGAAAGTCGTATTTGTCCCGGGGACACGTACCTCGCCACGCCTACAGTCCTTCGGGAGAAAGCTTAGAGCGGCGTTCAGTGGACTCGGCATCCGCGAGATCACCGTCAATGAGGCATTGAACTCGTCAGAGCAACTCGTGGAGGGCGTGGTGCCAATTTACCTGGGAGAACCACGGCTCGACATGTTTTCTCTGCAGCAGTTGCCACTTCAGAATCTCTATTCGAGTCAGATAGTGGGAATCTTTGACCGGAAAAGTCCGGTGAATGAAGGCAGTGATCTGCAAACACGTCTAGATGCGATTACAGGGGTGATGACAACCAGCCTGGTCACCTTGTGCATCTTCGTCACCGATTCGTCGTGGGTGATGTGTACAATGAATGGAGCCGTGGTAAGCTACGACAACGGGGAATCAATCACTACCGACGTTAGCCAAGGCCTTGTCCCCAAATTGGCTGCGCGAGTCATTCCGCCGCGAATCGCAGACATCACCTGCCGGTATGAGACCTTCGATCCGACAAGTCCGGTCTACTCCCGGATAGTCGCGGATTTTGTATCCAGCGCCCGGGACTGGGCTAAAAGTGGATTGATTGGAGCTCACACATCGCTAGACCGTCTGCACTTCCAGAGTCCCCTGCACAAGCTGTTCATCACGTCGTTTCTCAATGACCGCAGTGGCATGAGTTACGGATTTCTTTCCTGGCAGTTGCCGACCGCATGCGAGCCCGCACTCACGATGGAACAGGCACGTCATGAATTTGGCGCAGTCTCATGGGATGGGGGCACCATGCACAAAAAAGATGGTCGCAGGCATCTGCGTGTCCGGGTGGCGGGAACCGAGTATGTCGTGTCTGCCCCCGATGTCTCCGTGATATGCACCCGGTCTGGCTGCAAGAAAGATCAGCTCAATCCTGAACGGGATCTCGTCCGCCTGACACTGTCCGACGGCATCGTCATTATGGAGACACCCAAGGGCATCACGAAGTCCGAGGATTGCCATCCGTCTTACGACACGTTCACGATTCTGGGCAGTGCCATGGGAAACTGCCTGGTGGCGAGCGTGCTGATGCTCTTACAACCCGGCGCGAAGTTTCCCCAAGCTCTGATTTCGCAAGGGCTGTCGCTATCTCACTGGCACGGATATCTTTCCGCCGATCAGATTCCTCCCGGCCATGTTATGCACGGGATGGAGAATCCAGGTGTCTGTTGCTCGACACAGCAATCCGCCATCTTTGCGTCCGTGGGGAAGCTGAAGGCACTGGAGATCGGGCTAACTGCCAGTGGCGAGTTCCTCGGTGATGTCCATATCGAACCGCATCATGGGACAAACTTCTGCGGCCTGATGTCTCTGTCAGCACCAATCCGCAACTTCAGACAAACCTGATCCGTAGAAACTTATTTTTTCGCCGTATGCATATATACCGTGGCGAAACATTCGCCGGATTTATTTTTTCCCGCAGCGATATTCATTACTCTGACAGGATCTGTCTTGAGATAAATTCCGCCGGACGATTCCGGCCTGAGATCACTTCCGGCTCCTGCAGACACCCAGCCGTCGGACTCGAGAAGACTGCTCAGCATATCAATTGTAGTCTTCGGATCGCTGATCGATCTGAAAGATCCCATCACACTGCCCCTGTCCGGCAACGCGACATATCTTTGCGGAATGGCGCCGGATGGCAATGGCAAATCCCTGGGCCAGGTAAAGTTTTCCGGGATATTCTGGGACATGTCAACCGCAAACTGTATAGAGGGATATATCCCACCTATTCCGACGATATAAATTCTCCTTCTAACTCCATTTTTCGTGATTTCAAAAAGAAGGGACTTGTTGTTGGAAGTCATCTGCGCATCAGGATATAGTTTTTTCATTCTTGACAGACATATGCTGAAAGGCTCGTCGAGCAGAGACATTTCAATCCCGAGCTTGACCCCGTTCACCACGACAGGTTCCGTCCATAGTTTGTGTTCGTTGAGCGGGAGTGGCGGACCAGATTTACCATCATCATCTCCTTTTCCCGCCCCGTCTAGATATACCTCGGAAAAAAGTTCCGACATTGAAAACAGGAAGGTAATCAGGAAAATGCAGGGTACCAGATTTTTTTGGGTCTTAGTTCTCATACAGAACATCAAGTCGTTTCTTAAAGTTAAATATAAACTTCGTCTGAAAGTCCTCTGAAAGACGGAAGCGAAGCGAAGACGAGATCGCCTTCCTGCGGGAGGAAGAAAAGTCTGCCTGGCTTTCCAGACATCTGCTTCGTCGCCCACAGGCTGAAATTCATGAGGGAAACCATATTCCAGTGTTCAAGATGCCTTTGGGGTGCTCTGCCAAGATGACGTCCCGCAGTGCATATCATAGGTCTGACATTTCTGAAGGCTATGCTCTTCCCGCCATTCTCGATATTCTTTCTCACCGCCTTTCTGAGAGCGTTCCACACAAAATCGGAATGGAAGCAGGGATAGTCGAAAAATGTACCATCCTTAATTTCCACCTTGGCGGACCCCGGCCATTCGAAATCGGTGCAGAGATCGAGGCTGATACAATCATCCGGGATTTCATATGTTGTGGTTTCTCCAGGAAGATGCCAGGCGAAATACCATGTGAATCTGAACTTTCTCGCGATAGAAGTTTCTTCCTGTACACGATTTATGACTTTTCTGGAAAGAACTATGGAATCTCTCCCGGCAATGATCGAAAATTCCGGGCTTAAATTCATGGCCGATCCGACATTCCACCGCCAGAGATCATCCCCCGTTCCAATTTCCAGGAGAATGCCATCATCCATCTTGAACAGCCATGCAATCGGAGCAGTGCTGCTTTTGGAAAAGTTTATTTCATCTTCTGTGCATCTCCATTCGATCCGCATGCGCGTCTTATCGGTGTCGTCTGCAGAAATCGTTCCAATCTCGGAGCATTTCAGGAAAATTTTCACATTGTCAATGCAGACTTCCTGCGTTTTTGCGGCCCTGGAAAACGAGATGTCGGAAATGAACCGGAATCTGTTGCCAGCATATTCTATGGCTCTTTTTATTCCGCACCCCGGAATGGCGGAGCTTACCGCAGAATCCATCTCGACCTGGCCACCCCGGATGGAATTGAAATGATGGTGCCTGAAACGGGGATAGGCTCCTGCCGGCTCGTCAATCCCATTCCCCGTCACTCCGGAAAGAGAGAGCAGCTTCCTCCCTCCAATGCGGAAATCAAGGACAGAGTCCTCCGCAGGATGGAAAAATGCATCCCATCCACTTCCGGAACAGCTGGCATTGTCGTTGTTATTCACCTTTTTCCGTTCCGTGTAAAGCTTCATTCTATGATCTTGAAAATCTCTTCGCTGGGCTTCCTCTTTGGGGCATCCGGAATCTGGGCCGCCTTTCCAAGCGGAGAGATGGCAAGCACCTCCCAGGGAGGTAGCACTCCTGTCACAGATCCCATTTTTTTCACATCGAAAGCGCATATCCAGCATGTGGACAGCCCCTCGGCGGCGGCGGCGAGGATCAGATGTTCCATCGCTATCCCAATATCAACGTCAATTATGCTGTTCCCTTCGACTCTCTTCCATGCCACGTCGCGATTCCCGAGAGCGAGCACGATGCCCGGAGCCTTTTTCAGCCATTCGCCCTTGTACACTGAACAAATATTGTTGCGTATTTCGCGGTTAAGCACGATCCTGAACATCCAGGGCTGTATATTGCATGCTGAAGGAGCCCACCTGACAGCCTCGCATATTCTGCCGAGTGCTTCCCTGTCAATTGCATCGCTCTTGTATGAACGGATGCTCCTTCTTGATTTGACGACATCGTAGAAATCCATGTTAATTCTCCTTCTGTCCAATTTCCAATTCGTCGCGTAAAATAATTTTCTTCCAGATATGGGTATTGTATCACTGATACTTATTTTTCCAACTCGTATTTGCACTACTATTTCCCATATCCTTGTGTTTTTGGTGTGTTTCACGCGCAAAATATGTATTCATGCGCTTTAAATCCAGCTTTAACATGCTAAGTTCATTCACGCATTTGTTTAAGTTTGTCATTTTTATCTTTGGAGCTAAAATGAAAAAAAAGGATACAACGCAGACACAGACACAGTCACAGTTGCTTTTTGAATTTGCCGGCAACGAGATAAAGGAAACGAAAGCGGCCTACAACGCCAGCGCCAGTACACGCTACCAGAGCCTAAATTTCAAACGGGCTTTAATCGCCTGGCTCCTGAAAGAGTCACCGAACGGGATCGGTATTTCCGTCCCGACAAAATTTTCCAAGTATCTGGCTGACATTGCCGCGTTCTGGTCAGAGCCCGTCAAGGGGAAATATCTCATGCCTTCCAGAACAGTCATCATTGAGACGAGACTCAACAGGGATGAATGCTGGCCTGAATGCTCGGGGAAAGAAGATATTCTCGCCGAACTCAAGACGAAAAAAGAAGATAAACGCAAGCTCGAGGCTGAAATAAGAAAGACCGAACCGGCACTCAAGGACACGGACAACCTCTTCAACGAGTATGAATCCTGGAACTATCTCCAGTCAGCAAACAAGAAATACCACAAGTGCCTTAAGAAAATAGAGGAGCTGGAACACGCACTCTACAAGGGAAGCCGTTTCGAACAGATACGGCGTGCTCACGTGGCGAACAACCTCTATCTCGCAGTCCCGGCAGGAACAGTCCACGCCGATGAACTTGCAGACGGGTGGGGGCTCATCTTCGTCCACAACGACCTCAAGGCCGAAGTCGTCAAGAAATCCGAAACATGGGACTGCCCTGAAAACAACAAGCTCCACCTTGTTCAAAACATCGCGACATCCTGTCTGAAGTCACTAACCATGAGCTTCGGCATAAGAGAGGATTCCGATGGTAAAGTCATTTTCACGAGAATACCAAAAAGGTCACGCGCCCAGAAAAATGACTTGAAACTCAACCTGTAACAGAGCATCCACATTCTTCGCAAAAAACTCGATGTCACTGTAGTAGTCGGGGCATGCCTGAGGAAAAGCCGACAGGAATACCTCAATTGAGAAAATGACAGGTCGAACTTGCCCGGCTTTCACCGGAACTTTTTTGGAACGCCACCAATCCCGATGCCCTTTGGAGCCGGGATCTACGATGTTGGTGGCATTTATTCAATAGTGCCGGCAGGTTGCCGGCGTTCCTGAAATGTAACGTAGGCATTCCTGCCAGCGAAATGTCAGACAAGAATGTCCGACCCACATTAAAATACAATATTTCTAATGCTATGAACTTATATGTATATTCAGCACCGTCATGATGCCGTTATAACTTCGATGCCCCTCTTCTCGAGTTCCTTCCTGACGTTCTTATCGACGGCATCCGTCACGAGAACATTCACCTCGTCGGTGGATGCGAATGTCGCAAATGACACCTTCCCGATCTTGCTGCCGTCGCAGAGCAGAATCACGGTGCCGGCCATCTTCATCATGGCCTTCTTGATCTCGGCATGTATCTGATCCGGAGTTGAAAGACCTTTGGCGAGGGAAAAACTGTTGGCAGCCATGAAAGCCTTGTCAACGGAAAGCTGGGAGCACATCTGTATTCCAGAAAGTCCGACGGTGCAGTGGAAGCCCTTCCTCACAATCCCACCGATAAGCACCACAGTGCATCCCGGATATTCCTCGAGAACTCTCGCAATGCCTATGTCGTTCGTCACAACAGTGAGGTTCTGCCTCCGGTTGAGAAGGCGAGCCAGCTCCATCGTGGTTGTTCCAGTATCAAGAATTATCGTGTCCCCGTTTTCTATCAGCCCCAGGGCGGAAAGCGCAATCCTCTTCTTTTCATTGAGCATCCCAACCTCTTTCTGTCTCGTCGTCAGCTCGAACCCGGTCTTGCTGTGGCTTATCGCGCCTCCGTGGGTACGGATGAGAAGACCATTGTTCTCCATATCCCTCAGATAGGTCCTTATTGTGGGAAGGGAGACTTTGAAAAGCTCGGAAAGCTCATTCACGTTCACCGTGTGATTCGCACGGAGAAGCTCTAGAATCCTGATTTTCCTCTCCTCCATAAAAAGATCGTTTTCTGTTTCTTTCGTTTCTTTTTTAGTCCGCATTTAAGCACCTCTACATAAAATTCACCTACGACAACGTCTGCGATAATAAAGACCAATCCCGACAAATATCAAATTATTTTAGATTTTTTCTTGACATTCCTTTCAATGATATCTATGTTATAAGAAAATAAACGAAATCAATCGGAAATTGAAAAGAAGGCAATCATGGTATGAATTCGGAAAAGATAAAAATCGGAGTGGTGGGATGTGGCCGCGCAGGAATGATTCACGCCAGAAATTTTGCATCCCGCATATGGGAAGCCGAAATAGTGGCTCTTGTTGATCCCTCCGAAAAAAACCTCGGGAATGCAAAATCCGAGCTGGGGGAGATCAGGACGTTCAGAGATTACAGGGAGGCGTTTTCCTCGGTGGAAATGGATGCCGTCCTCATCGCATCGCCAACGGCATACCACAGGGAAATATGCTGTCTTTCCGCAGAATCAGGGACACATGTTTTCTGCGAAAAACCCATGGCGATGAATGCAACAGAATGCGAGGACATGATTAAAGTCTGCAAAAGGGAGAAAGTAAAACTTCAGATCGGTTTCATGAGGCGTTTCGACCGCGGTTTCATTGCGGCCAAGGAACGCATCGAAAGCGGAGAGATTGGAGAGGTTGTAATGGTGAGATCGCTGACGTACGGACCAAGCATACCACAGCCATGGATGTACGATCTGGCAAAAAGCAACGGCCCACTCGCCGAAGTGAGCAGTCACGACATTGACACTCTCAGATGGTTCAGCGGAAGCGAGTTTTCCGAAGTCTATGCCGTCGGAGGAAATTTCAGGAGCCCGGATGCAAAAAAGGACTTCCCCGATTTCTACGACAACGTGACACTTGCCGCGAAATTCGCAAATGGTGCCCAGGGCATCGTCAATGGCGCACAGGGGGTCAGATACGGATATGATGCCCGTTGTGAAATCCTCGGCACCGTGGGTGTCATCTTCACCGGCGCACTCGAGGGCAACTCGGTCGTCACCTGCAATATGAAGGGGATGAACAGGGCAATCGTCTCGAGCTGGACTGAACTTTTCCTTGATGCGTATCTCGCAGAAGACAGGGACTTCATTGACTGCATACTCGAAGATCGCCCACCTAAGGTGGCCGGAATAGATGGACTGATGGCGGTCAAGGTCGTGAACGCCGGAAACGAATCAATCAGGACAGGGCAAACCATAAAAATAAACTGAAAGATGAATCCAATGCTTGCGGCAATCTACATCCAGGGGAAAGGAATGAAGATCGAGGAAATTCCGGTTCCCGTGAATTCAGAAGATGAAATCCTGGTGAAGATCCGTGCGACCTCGATATGCGGCACCGATCTCAAAATAGCAAAAAACGGACACAGGAAACTCAAGGATGGGCAGAAGATCGTCCTCGGCCATGAATTTGTGGGTGAAATAACTTCGGTTGGCAGAAATGTCCAGGGATTCAAAAAGGGACAGAGAGTTGGTGTCGCCCCCAATGCCGGATGCGGCAGATGCCCCGCCTGCATACAGGGGAAATCAAACTACTGCCCGGACTACACTGCGTTCGGCATTGACCGCGACGGAGCCCATTCCGAATATGTAGTCATCCCTTCGAAATTCATAGTCCAGGGGAACGTGATCCCCCTGCCCGACGAAGTCTCCGACATTGAGGGATGCATCCTGGAACCCTTCTCATGTGTCCTCAACGGCGTCAGAGTCTCGAAAATAGAGCTTGGCGACACCGTCCTGATTTTCGGCGCGGGTCCCATTGGGATGATGCATCTGATGCTTTCAAAAATTTCAGGAGCCGCAAAAATCATTGTTGCAGACATCAACAGGCAGCGGCTGGAGAAGGCGCTTGAAGCCGGAGCTGACAAGATCATCGACTCATCTTCGATGGACGAATGCTCGAAGTCAGTGATGAAGGAGACAGGAGGCAGAGGTGCCAATGTCATCATAACAGCCTGCCCGGTCAGGGAAGTCCAGGAAAGATCCGTCCAACTTCTCGCCCCATTCGGGAGGGTCTGCCTTTTCGGCGGTCTTCCGAAGGGAACAGACGGCATCAAGTTCGACTCGAACGCCGTCCATTACAGGAACCTCACAGTTACAGGTTCGACAGGCGGTTCGGTTGACGACTTCATCAGGAGCATGGAGCTCGTCAGAAACCGGAAGGTGAAACTAGGAAGCATAGTATCGGACATCTTCAAACTGTCGGAAATGGAAAAGGCATATGCAAAGATGAATGCCGGTCCAGAAGGAAAAATCGTTCTTGTAGAAGAAGCGACGGTCAAAAAGGCCGTCACGGAATCAAGATGGTACTAATCCCGGCGTAGCCGGTTAAATTCATGAATATGTATTTATATATTATGGAAAGGGCTTAGAAATGAACAAGATAGGAATCTACTACGCGTATTGGACAAGGAACTGGGACGCAGATTTCGTCCCATTTGTTTCAAAAGTCAAAAAGCTCGGATTCGACATCCTGGAGGTCAACTCTGGAACTGTCGCAAACATGACAAAGGCCGAAAAGAACAGATTGAAGGATGCCGCAGAAAAAAACGGGATAGAGCTGACAGCCTGCATCGGGCTTCCGGAAAAATATGACATGGCATCGGAAAGCGCCGAGAAGAGGAAGCGCGGAGTCGCCTTTCTGAAAAAGCAGGCCAATGCGCTTGCCGAAACAGGGATCTACAAAATCGGGGGAATCGTATATAGTTATTGGCCCGGTTCCTTGCCCCCAGGAAAAACCGACAAGCGGCCATACTGGGAGCGCAGCGTCAAAAGCATGAAGGAAGTCATGAAGACAGCAGAAGACCGGAAGGTTGTCTTCCACATGGAAGTTGTCAACAGATTCGAACAATATCTGCTTAACACAGCCGAAGAAGCAGTCCGATACTGTCGCGATGTGGAAAGCCCGAACTGCAAGGTACTGCTTGACGCCTTTCATATGAACATAGAGGAAGACAGCTTCATCGGTGCCATTAAAACAGCAGGCAAATACCTGGGACACATGCACATAGGCGAAACAAACCGCAGGGCGCCGGGACGCGGCAAGATGGCCTGGAATGAAATTTTCGGCGCGCTGAAATCGATAAAATTCAAGGGTGCTATCGTCATGGAACCGTTTCTGATTCCTGGGGGAGAGGTCGGACGCGACATCAAGATTTTCAGAAGCCTCGAGGTGAAGGACATGGATGCCGAAGCCAAGAGGGCGCTGAACTTTGTCAGAGAAAAGTTGAAATAACAACAATATCAACATATAAAAAAAAGGATAAACCTTATGCCAAAAGGACTGCTCGAAATAAAGATGGTTCCGGGAAAATCAATGGATGAGATCGACAACGAAAGCTTTTGCGCGAAATCACGCCCCTTCGATGGGAATCTCAAAAACATCAGACTTGCCGAAAAGAGAGCCAGACACCCTTCCCCTAAAAAATCTGTCTGCCTATGCGACGGATGGATGATGGCCGCGGAGAAGCCGACCGCATTCATAAACCAATGGGAGCCACCGGAGGAAATCTGCCACTGGAACGAAGCTGTCCCGGCAGTTATTCCAGGAAGCGTTCAGACAGCGCTCGTCAAAGCCGGGAAATATCCAGATCCGTATTTCGCAATAAATGACGACGAGATAAGGAAGGAAAGCTACAAGAACTGGTACTTCAAAAAAGAATTTCCCAGGCCAAAAGGCATGAGGAATGTCACACTGATCTTCAAAGGTGTCAACATAAAATGCTATGTGTGGATCAACGGGCACGAGCTCGGAGAACACGAGGGGATGTTCGGGCAGTTCGAATTCGACATCACAGACTATCTGGAAAACAAGAATGTCCTGTATGTGCAGATATGCCCTGCACCGGCCTTCTTCAAGGCGAATGACGCACGAAACCATGGATGGCGCACAACTGTCACATTCAACAACAACTACGGATGGCACTACGCAAGGATTCCCGCTCTCGGGATCTGGCGCCCTGTCCTTCTCGAAGAAATTCCCAGGGTCAAGCTGGAATCGCCTTTCATCGCGGCGGAAAAACTCGACGGGACAATGAACCTTATGGTGAACATGAAGTCTGAGACGGAAAGTTTCTCCGGCAATCTCAAGGTCTCCGTGGAACCTGACAATTTCAAGGGCAAGGCATTTTCATTCGAGGAAAAAATAAAATCCGGGGAATCCTCCCTCGCCCCGGGATTCCGCTTCAAAATTCCAGATCCGAAAATCTGGTGGCCGAACGGTATGGGGGAACAGAATCTATACAAACTGAAAGTCTCCTTCACGCCTGACGGAGGCGGAACACCAGACTACAGCGAAAGCATATTCGGGATAAGGACAATCGAAATGGCGCCACTCCCCGGAGGGCCCAAGCCGGACAAGCTGAACTGGACTTTCATAATAAACGGAAAGAGGACTTTCGTCAAGGGAAACGGGTGGTGTACTCCAGACGCACTCATGGATTTCAGGCGCGAAAGATACGACAGGTTCCTCAGTCTCGCCAAACTCCAGCACGTGCAAATGATGCGCGCCTGGGGCTCCGGAATGCCGGAGACCGACGATTTCTACGATCTCTGCGACAGATACGGGATAATGGTTATGCAGGAATGGCCAAGCGCCTGGGACAGCCACAAGCAGGGCAGTCAGCCATATGATGTGATGGAGGAGACTGTCGAGCAAAATACTCTAAGACTACGGAATCATCCATCGCTCGTGATGTATGGCACCGCAAACGAAACAGGGAATCCTTTCGGAAAAATGGTTGACATGATGGGGCGACTCAGCATCGAGCTCGACGGTACCAGGCCTTATCACCGGAGCGAACCCTGGGGCGGCAGCGATCACAACTATGAATGCTACTGGGGAAGAAAACATCTCGACTACAATCTCAATATGACCGCCGACTTCTGGGGCGAGTTCGGCCTGGCCTGCATGCCTGCCGCGGAATCGGTAAGACGTTATCTGCCGGAAAATGAACGCGAATCCTGGCCGCCGCAGCACGGAATAAGCAAAAGCATTGCACATCACACTCCAAAATTCAACACTGCGGACGATATGAGCAGAGTCATGCAGTATGCCGCATATTTTACCGAAATTTTCAAATGTGATCTTGAGGAGTTCACATTGTCCTCACAGCTTTCCCAGGCTGTCGGAGTCAGGCACACACTTGAGCTCGCCAGGACAAGATGGCCGCACTGCACCGGAGCGCTCTATTACAAGATGAACGACAACTACCCGGCCGCATCTTGGGCCTGCGCGGACTGGTACGGAGTTCCAAAAGTCGGTCACTATTTCTTCCAGGACTCGTTCGCCCCTCTCAAGGCCGCAGTCCTCTTCAATACAATAAACAGTCTCGGCAAGAAACTCTCACTGCCAGTTTTCCTGCTCGATGACAACGACAATCTCTCCTCTGCCGGGTGGACAGTGAAAGTCAAGGCGTACAACAGTTCACTTGATCTGGTCAAATGCCAGGAGTTCACAGGAAAAGGCTCCGTCAAGGCGCCCTTCAAACTTGGAGAATTCAATCTTGCAGCAGAGCAAACTGACACGACACCACTTTTTATCGTGTCGGAAGTATTTAAAGGCAAGGAACTTGCGGATAGGAATTACTATTTCGTGAATTTCGAGGAAAAGAAGAGATCCCTGTTCACACTTCCACAGACAAGCATGGAAATGAAAGTGTCCGGAAAAACAGTGAAGATCACAAATACAGGGAAGCTCCCGGCAGTCGCGGTCAATGTCCTGCGTCCGGGACATCTCGACACATTCACGGCCGACGACAATTATTTCTGGCTTGAACCGGGAGAAACTAAAACTGTTGCAGTAGACAACGTCCAGGGGCTGAAACTATCCGCCTGGAATAAGAAATAAGGATCATGGAAATGGAAAAAGTAAAAGTCGGGATACTGACTTTCTCAGACGGAAGGAAGTACATCCACGAGGATCTTCTCGAACTCAACCTGCGATACCAGCGGAAACTTGCGATGGCGCTCGAAAAAACTGACCTTGTGGAAGTCGTCCAGGGTGAGAATGTAATATGGAACAATCATATTGCGGCTGCTGAAGGACGCAGGCTCCTTCGGGAAGGCTGCGATCTCACAATCTTCAACTATGCGATCTGGTGCTATCCGCACTTATCCGCAATCGCTGCGAATTTCGCACCCGGTCCATATATCCTCTTTGGAAATCTTCACCCTTCCGAGCCGGGAATGGTCGGGATGCTCGCCGCTGCCGGCACGATGGATCAGCTCGGGCATCAATACACCAGAGTATGGGGTGACATATCTCAAAGAGACGTGTTCGACAAGGTTCTAGGATACATCAAGGCCGCCGGCGCCGTCAAGCGTCTTCGCGGAATGACTTATGGTCTCTTCGGCGGCCGGCCGCTAGGGATGTACACCGCCGTTTCAAACCTCGACCAGTGGCAGAGCATCTTCGGAATAGACGTGGAACACGTCGAACAGGAAGACCTAGTGAGATATGCGATGAAGGAAAATCCGAAAAAAGTTGACAACGCGCTCAAGTGGCTCGAAAAAAATGTCGGACACATCGCATACGACGGGAAAGGATTAACCCCCGAAAAACTGAAGCTCCAGATAAGATCATACTACGCCTTCCGGAAAATAATTGACGAACGAAGGCTCGACTTCGTCGGAACAAAGGCACACGGAGATCTCACGGAAACATTTGTCACGATGGACATAGCCGAGGCATTCCTCAATGATCCGTATGACTGGGATGGCCCGCACAAACCTATCGTCGCATCGACGGAGGCCGACATGGACGGCGCGCTTACGATGCAGATCTTCAAACTGATCACCGGCGAGCCAGTTCTCTTCTCGGATGTCCGCCACTATGAGGCAAAAGACGATGTCTGGTACTTCTCGAATTCCGGGACACACGCCACATACTTCGCAGGGAAATCATACGATCCGGTGAAAAACCTCAGGAAAGTATCTTTCTTCCCCGAAGCCTCATATTATCCTGCGGGTGGAGCGTCTGTACATCATTTCGCGGCACCAGGCGAAGCCACATTTGCGCGCCTCGCAAGGAGAAAAGGCACGTATTATTTGACGATCGTCCCCGGGAAAATAGTAAAATTCTCCGAGGATGTTATGAGACGGAAAGGCTCGACAGTAACGCCGGAGTGGCCAATCGCATTCACGAAAGTCGCATGTTCAGCGGAGGAGTTTCTGACTAAATTCCCCTGCAACCACATCCACGGATGCTACGGCAATTGGACCCGCGAGCTTGTCAATGTCGCCAAAATCCTTGGAATGGAAGCAGTTGTGTTGAATTAGGCGGCTACGCCGGGACTAATACCATATTTTTCCCGCTAAGGGACTGTTAAATAATAATTGCTACAATTTCAGACTTCTTGATTCGTGGAAAAAGAGGTTGTATGGTTTTCAGTCACCGGACGATGCCGGTGCGAGCATCTTGTAGACCATTCGCAACTCCGTGCCAGGGTAGATGAACTCCG